>JAOZMB010000040.1 GCA_029934515.1 Bacteroidales bacterium | reverse complement strand
TCTAATAATACATGAAGAGCCAAACGATGCGAATGTTCTGTTATTTGTTCCAGAGGAACAGACTTTATTTTGTTTAAGTAATCATTAAAATGTGTCATAATTTTATTTTTAAATTTTCTACAAAAGTAATTATTTTTTTGTTTTTTTTGAATTAATTTCAACAAAAAAATGTGCATTGAATCAGATATTTTTTGTGCCATATAAAAAGCAAAAAAAATGCTGACTTAATACACATTTTTATTGTATAATATTCAGTTATCCAGAGATATTTGACAACTGAATATTGAATATATTAAACTATTTTTTCTTATCTATTTTTTGTTTATTTTCTTTCTTGGGGACATCTACATTTCCTGAAACTTTTAGAATAACTCTGCTATTATTTGTATTTCCTGTTTTTCCCGGAATATTTGTAGTTATTGTTATTGTTTTCGATTGTCTTCCTTTTTTACCTCTCGAATTAAAAATTGTTTTTATTGAACTCTCCTGTCCAGGTTTTATTACCTTGTCGTTTGGTGCAATAGCTGTACAGCCGCAGCTTGCTTTTGTCTTTCGTATTATCAAATCGTTTTTTCCGTTGTTCTTAAAATGGAAAACATGTTCTACTTTATCTCCTTGTGTAATATTACCGAATTTGAACTCAGTACCATCCAAAAAGTCCATCGTAGGAGGATTTTTTTTCTGTTCTTCTGTAAATAGTTCATTTATTGTGGCACTTACAGTGAGCCTGTTTCGTGAGTTTGGAACTCCATTTACGGATACAGTCAGACGGTCATAAACGTATCCCCAGTCATCTTTTTCGTCCACATTATAAGTAACTATAATTTTGCCTTTTTCGTTTGGTTTCAATGTTTCAGGAACTACTTCTATTTTAAGATGTTTTGGAATTTTTCGACGGTCATTAAAAGTTAATCTTGCAGAAACTGATTTTGTATTTATAATTTCTATTTCACGTACATTGCTTTTATCTTTCTTAAATTCAGTTACTTTCTTAGATAGATTTTTGTCCGATTTTTTGTATAATTCAGAGAAATTGACATTTGTTCTTTTTAGCCTTACGCTGTCGAAATCTGACCTGTATTCTTCTTTTAATGTAATTTTTTTGTCTAACACCTCACCGCTTATACGAAGTTGGATAGGACTGTTTTCGGCATTTGATATCACCGTAACAGATTTGTTGAACCTTCCCGGTCTATTTTTAGGATTAAAAACAACATTTACAAAACCTTTCTCGCCTGGCTTAATTTGTTTACGTGTCCATTCAGGAACTGTACATCCACACGATACTTTCACATCTTCAATTTCTATTGTCTCTGCTCCCGTGTTCATAAAAACATACTTATACTCAACATTTCCTCCCGCTTCTTTGATTTTTCCAAAATTATGATTTTTTTTTTCAAAAACCATTTTCGCCTCTGCACTCTGTCCACACACCATAACCGATTGAAATACAACGGTTAATAAAATAAAAAGATTGATTAAAATTTTCATGATTTTTATTATTTTAAATTTTATGCAAATATAAAAGTATTTTCGTTTATTTTTACAATTTTTATTAATTTAATTAACATATTGATGAAACAAAAATTATATTTATATTTTATTATTGTTGTTTTGTCGTGTTCAGGAAACATAGGCTTTGCACAGTTTTATAATGGTCATCAGATGACCTTTGGGAAAAATAGAGTTCAATTTCAAGATGTTTATTGGAAATATCATAGATACGATAGGTTCGATTCTTACTTTTATTACAACGGAAGTAATTTAAGTTTGCGTGTGGCTGATATTGCAGAAAGAAAAATAGACGAAGTTGAAAACTTTTTTGGATACGGACTACAAAAACGAATAATATTCCTAAATTACAGAAATTTATCAGAATTTAGGGAAAGCAATGTTGGTTATAATTCGGGAAATGATAACTCAAACATTGGAGGAGTTACAAGAATAATTAAAAATAAAGTGTTTGTATATTACGAGGGCGAGCACGAAAAATTGGAAAAACAAATCTCCGCAGGAATAAATCAAATTATGATTAACGAAATGATGTACGGAGGAAATTATCGACAAAAATTAACAAATTCAACGTTAATAAATTTTCCAGAATGGTACATTGATGGACTTATAAGTTATCTGTCTGAGGATTGGAGTTTCGAAACAGAAAATCGTATTAAAGATGGTTTTGAAAGTAAAAAATTCAAAAAAATAAATCATCTTACTGGCGAAGATGCAAAATATGCTGGACATTCATTTTGGTATTTTATTGCAGAAAATTATGGTAAAGATATAATTCCAAATATTTTATATCTAACAAGAATAAAAAAAAATATTGACAGAGGATTTTATGAAGTAATAGGAAATAACATAAAAATGCTTTCAAAAGATTGGAAAGATTTTTATGACAAAAAATTTTCGGAAACGAAAGATTTAGCATATATTCCAAATAAAGAAAATGAAATTATAAAAGGAAAAAAAAATACAGTTTACAGCAATATTAAAGTAAGTCCGAACAATAAATATACTGCTTTTGTGAGCAATATTAAAGGTAAATACAAGGTGTTGCTTTTGGATAAAAAAACAGAGAAAATTAAAGTTATAAGAAAAAAAGGACACAAATTAGAGCAAATAACAGATTATTCATATCCAGTTATGGATTGGCATCCTTCGAGTAAAATATTGGCTTTTTTTACAGAAGAACAAGGAGAGAATATACTTTTTACTTATTTTACGGAAACAGGAGAACTTAAAAGACGGAATATACAAAATTTTGAAAAAATATTATCTTTCGATTATTCTGATAATGGTTTTAAGATGGTTCTATCGGCTGTAAAAAAAGGTCAGTCTGATATTTTTATTTTCAATATTGCGGCTGGAATGTTCGTAAATATTACAAATGATGTTGATGATGATTTAAATCCTTCTTTTATTGATAATTCAAAAAAAATAATATTTTCTTCAAATAGGCTTTGCGATTCGGTGGGTTGCAATAATAAAGAAGTTTCGGATAATTATGATGTATTCACATACGATTTAAATCAAAATGATAACAAATTGAAAAGAATAACAAACACACCAAATTATAGCGAAAAAAAAATAAGTGAATTTAGTAAAAATATTTTTGCAGGCATAAGCGATAAGAACGGAATTTATAATCGTGAAATTGTTAAATACGACAGCACAATAAGTAGAATAGATACGGCAATTCATTACAGATATTTTACTACAAATTTTCTGGTAAGCAATTATCCGAGAAATATTGACGATTTTGATATTAATAAGAAAAACGAAACAGTCTCTGATATTATTTTTTATAACAATAGATATAGAATATTTGAAACACCGTTTGTAGCAAAAAAAAATAAACTTAAAGGAACACCTTTTGTTACGAAATATAGAAAAAAAACAATACTTGAAAAACAGCATCTTGACAGTATTGCGATACAAAAAATTATAGAAAAAGAAAAACATATTAAATTTATAGACAGTCTCAGGAAGAACCCGCCCAAAGACCTTGTTCATCCAGATAGCAGTTTAATAAATATAAACAGGTATATTTTTGAAAAAGAAAAAGTGTCTTCGTTATTTTACGATATAAATCCGCTTAAAGATACAACATTGGCGAAAGAAGAAAATGACAGTATAGATTTTATTCCAATTAATAATTATCTTACAAATTTTTATACCAAGCATGTTACTCAACAGGTCAATTTTGGAATGCTGAACAATTCTTACCAACTATTTACTGGAAGTGCTTATTATTTTAATCCAGGAGTAAATATTTTTACAAAAGTAGGTATTTACGATTTATTTGAAAATTATCGTATATCCGGAGGTTTTAGAATGGGTGCAAATTTTGACAGTTTTGAATATCTTTTTAGTGTTGAAAATCTTAAAGACAGAATTGATAAAGAATTTATTTTTCATAGGCAAACAAATACTGAACAGTACGAAGATAATTATTACTATTATAACATAAAAATTTATACAAATGAATTAATGTATGTATTGAAATATCCATTTAATCAGGTTGCAGCAGCTAAGGCGACATTTAGTTTACGATACGATGAGGCTGTGATGTTGTCTAACGATTATCAAACTTTGACAATAGAAAATGGTCATTTATTTTTCTCTGGAATTAAGTTAGAATATATTTTTGACAATACTCTTAAATTAGGAATAAACTCACACGAAGGAACTCGTTTTAAAATATTCGGAGAGTTCTATCAGCAAGTCGACCAAGAATATACTAATTTTTTTGTTGTTGGTTCTGATTTCAGGTTTTATAAAAAAATCCATAGAAGTTTAACTTTTGCGAGCAGGACAGCTGCAAGTGCTTCTTTTGGAAAAAGTAAACTTATATATTATCTCGGAGGTGTTGATAATTGGTATTTATTTTCGCCAGGAAAACAAATGTTTGATAATACGATAAGTATTAATCAAAACGAAAACTATGTATATCAAGCAGTTGCTACAAATATGAGAGGATTTATACAGAACGCAAGAAATGGAACTAATTTTGTTGTTATAAATAATGAAATTAGATTTCCTGTTATTAGATATATTGCAAATAGACCAATAAATTCAAGTTTTATTAACAATTTTCAACTTGTTGGCTTTGCAGATGTAGGCTCGGCATGGTCTGGATTAACGCCATTAGACGAGGCAAACGCATATCGAACAGAAACAGTACAAAGAGGCCCAATAACTGTTATTGTAGATAAAAATAGAAGTCCATTTGTTGTTGGATACGGTTTTGGTGTCAGAAGTACATTTCTTGGTTATTTCATTAGGATGGACTGGGCTTGGGGAATTGATAATGATATTATTCTACCTAGAATATTTTATTTCTCTTTAAATCTGGATTTTTAAATTATAAATTTGATATAGTAATAACAATAATTTAATTTTTATTTTAAATTTTTAAAAAAATAATAAAGAATGAAAAGAATATTTATTAGAACAGTTTTTTTTGTATTCCTTGCAAGTATATGTATGAAAACATATTCACAAAAAGAACTATTACAATCTGGTCCAATGACTGGATATTCAGATTTTAGAGAGGTTATGCTTTGGGTACAAACGAAAGAAGAGGCAGAGGTAAAGATTTTTTATCAGAATAAAGACAGTGCAGATGACAAACATTGGACAAATAAAGTTATTACAAATAAAGATAATGCTTTTGTGGCACACTTGCTTGCCGATTCTGTCGAACCGGGCAGTATATACAATTACGAACTGTATATAAATTCAAAAAAAATAAATTTTGATTATCAAACAAGTTTCCAAACTCAAATATTATGGAAATGGCGAAAAGAACCACCTAATTTCAGTTTTGCAGCAGGAAGTGGAACTTATATAAACGAACCTCAGTATGACCGTCCTGGAAAAGGTTATGGTGGCGATTACAAAATATTTGAAAATATTGCAAAAAAAAGACCAGATTTTATGCTTTGGCTTGGCGATAATGTTTATCTTCGTGAAGGAGATTGGAGTACAAAAACTGGAATAATGCACAGATATACACATACACGTTCCTTGCCAGAGATGCAGTCGTTGTTGGCATCTGTACATCATTATGCCGTATTAGATGACCATGATTTTGGTGATAATGATTCTGACAGAAGCTTCTGGAATAAAAAAGAAACTATTGATGCTTTTAAATTATTTTGGGCAAACCCATCTTATGGAATAGGTGATATAAATGGTGCAATAACTTTTTTTACTTGGGCTGATTGCGATTTTTTTATGCTTGATAATAGATCCCACAGAACTCCTAATTATAGGAAGACAGATAAAAAAACTATACTCGGCGAGAAACAGTTGGAATGGCTGAAAGATGCGCTAGTACATAGTAAGGCAAATTTTAAATTCGTGGTTATGGGTGGACAATTTTTAACAACTGCTGGAATGTTTGAGGTTTATTCAAATTATGGTTTTGATAAAGAACGAGGAGATATTATTAATTTTATATATGAAAATAAAATTGAGAATATTGTTTTTCTAACAGGCGACCGTCATCATTCCGAAATTAATGTATTGAATCGTACTTTTTGTCCTATAATATATGATATTACTTCTTCGCCTTTTACATCGGGAGCTGCAAGTAAATGGGAAATAGAAATCAACCCGTTACGTGTTCCCGGTTCGTTGATTAATGTAAGAAATTATGTAGTATTAGAGGTATCAGGAAAACGTAAAAAAAGAAAATTAGATGTTATATTCTATGATGCAGATAATAATAAAATATTTGAGTACGAAATAAAAAATCAAAATTTGAAGAGAGAAGAAAAAAAACGAAGAAAGAAAAAATCAAACAAAAAAAAGAAATAAATGATACTGTCAAATTATCTTAAAAATTATAAAAAAACATATTTTTCGTTTGAAATATTACCTCCAAAGAAAGGTGGTAATATACAAAATATATACGAAATTATTGAACCATTAATTGAGTTCGAGCCTCTTAATATTAATGTTACATATCATCAGCAAGAGGTTGTGTATAAACAGTTAGACAATGGATTATTAAAAAAAATAACTGTCAGGAAACGTCCTGGAACTGTTGCAATATCTGCGGCAATTAAATATAAATATCCTAAGCCGATAGTTGTTCCGCATCTTATTTGTGGAGGATTTACGATGGAAGAGACTGAAGATGCTTTAATTGATTTACATTTTTTGGGCATGAATAATTTGCTTGTCCTGCGAGGCGACCCGCCAATAAATCAAAAGTATTTTACTCCCGAAAAAGGAGGACACAAAAATACAATCGGACTTTTAAGACAAATAAAGAAACTTAATTCTGGTAAATATCTTGACGAAGAATTACAAAACTCAACAGCAACATGTTTTTCGTTTGGTGTTGCAGGATATCCAGAAAAACATGTAGAAGCACCAAATATGAAAACTGATATAAGATATTTGAAAATGAAAATAGAAGCAGGTGCAGAATATATTGTTACTCAGATGTTCTTTGATAATCAAAAATATTTTGACTTCGTGGAAAGATGCCGAAAAAATAATATAAATGTGCCTATTGTTCCCGGTATAAAACCGATAAGAGTAAAATCTGATATGAGATTTATTCCGCAAGTTTTTAATATTGATATTCCAGAAGAACTATCTTCGGAAATTGAAAAAGCAAAAAATAATAAACAAGTAAACGAGATAGGTATTGAATGGACTGTAAAACAATCAAAAGAACTTATAAAATACGGTGTGCCAGCAATGCACTATTACACTGTTGGAAAATCAGAAAATATTAGAGTAATAGCAAAAAAAATATTTTAGTAATATTAAAAAAAAAATTACGATTTCATATAGTTGTTAGTTGTTAGTTTTTGTTATCTATTTTTCAAAATAGTAATTCCTTGATTTTCAGCACTTAAATATTTTAGATTTTTAATTGTCTGAGAAATACAGCAATAGAACGAGTGGCTATCAGGAGCGCAAAAGGTATGACCGCAATATCAAATTTCTGAGGAATAAAATCCTTAAAAGATACTATTGACAATATCAAAAATGCTGATGCGAGAAAATATTTTTCTATAAAACCAATATTTTCTCGTCCAGATATAAAAAAAATCGCTGGCAGATTTAATGGAAATAACCAAAGTATATTCAAATTGTTTGATGCTGTTTGATGGTCTGTAAAGAACCATAACATTAATACTATAATACTTAAAATTCCGCTAAATAAAAATAGTATATTATCAAACCAAGCAAAATGTTTTTTTCGCCAAATTTCAAATCCAGTGAGCAGAAGCCCGACAGTAAACAAAGTCCAAAATAAAATACTTGGTGTGATAACTGATTTATGAATTTTTTTAGCAACTTTTGGTTTAAAAATATATTTTTTCTCGTTTACAATAGGCTGTTCTTTTCCGTTTTTAATTATTCTTGAACCGTCGAACAAAAACATTAAATAGTCTGGAAGAAATGTAATTTCTTCATCTACAACATTTCTGTCAATAGGCAAACCAAGCGCCAGATTTATCCCAAACCGTCCCCAATCGCGGTTTCCAAGATAAATACTTATTGCTTCCCTGAACGTTAAAACAGTATCTATTTTTGTAAAAATAATGTCTTCTTTCAATGAATATTTAAAAGCATCTTTTATTCTTGTTGCACAATTATCAAAGAAAAAATCGTATTTATAATACATATTTTCAGGTTTTGCATTGTTCTGTAAAAAATCAAATATATCTTGTTTTTGTTTTGTTGATAGATTAAGAGTTTGTTCTATTACCCAACGGTTTTGTTCTACATAAGAATAAATAAAATATTTGTAAGGAACAACAATCATCATATAATTTAATTTCCCTTTTGCAAACTTCATATAAAAATTTGGTGTTTCGAAATTAAAAGCCCCGTAGTTATATACATAATCTATTTTTTGTTTGGCATCTTTTATTCGTATAGCATTGTGTCCGAATGCTGTGTACAAAGGCTCACCAGGAGCGCATGTAAGAAGGCTAATTTCGGCATTCTCCGAAATAATCTGTGAAAACGATAATTTGTAAACAAAACAAAGAATAAAAATTATCAGTAGTTTTATATATATTTTCATTATTAAATATGTTATAATTTATAAAAAATAATTTTTGCAAAGCTTCAAAGATGTGCTCTCTAAAATGGTTATTAATTTATATTTTTTTTGGAAAATCACTACAATTTGTAAAAAACAAAGATATATTAAAAATATATTAAAATAAAAATTAAATAAAAATACTTAGTAAATGACAATTCTTTATCACGATTGTTTACGCATAAAATAGAAATACAAAAACGAAATTTTTTTTTTAATTTTATAAAAATAATTAATTTTGTAAAAGTTTAAAACTTTATTAGTTTTGCAAAGATATAATTTTTTGTAATTTTTTTTGATTTTAATAATTTTAAGAAATAATTATATATTAGAAAGAAAATATAAATATAACAATAATATTATAAAAAATAAATATGGATTTATCAACAAATTACAATGGTATAAAAATAAAAAATCCTATAATCGTAGGAAGTTCGGGATTAAGCAATACCGTTGAAAAAAATATTAATATAGAGAAGAACAATGCAGGAGCAATTGTTTTAAAATCGTTGTTTGAAGAACAAATTGTTAACGATATAAAAAAAGAATATGCTTACGCAAATAATACCTACACAGAAGCTTTTGATTACATAAAAAATTATGTGAAAGAAGAGTCAATATCAAATTACATCAAAATTATAGAAGATAGTAAAAAAGCCGTAAATATTCCGATAATAGCAAGTATTAATTGTGTTACGGCAGATGCATGGACAGATTTTGCAGAAAAAATAGAAGATGCAGGTGCAGATGCTTTAGAACTTAATATATCAAATATACCAACTGATGTAATTAAGACTGGAAATGATTATGAGCAAAGATATTTTGATGTAATAGAAAAAATAAGCAGTAAAATAAAAATGCCTATATCATTAAAAATGAATTACTACTCAGCTGGTTTGAGTAATTTAATACAAAAAATTGACTGGACAAATAAAATAAAATCTATTATTCTGTTCAACAGATTTTACAGTCCAGATATTGATATTGATAATCTAAAAATAATATCTACAAACAGTTTTAGCACAGAAAATGAATACTCAATGCCGTTGAGATGGATAGCTGTAATGTACGGAAAAATAAACTCAGAACTTATTGCATCAACAGGCGTTCATTCAGGAGAAAGTATTATGAAATTAATTCTTGCAGGTGCAAATGCTGTTCAGGTGGTTTCGGCTTTATACAAAAATGATATTTCATATATTAATACTTTGTTAGAAGAGTTGAAAAATTTAATGAAAAAGAAAAATTATACTAAAATTAATGATTTTAAAGGAAAAATGAGTTACTCGACTCTCGAAGACCCTTCATCTTTTGAGAGAATACAATTTATGAAATATTATGGAGGAATTAGTTAAGAAAATTAACAAAATAAAAATCAATAAAATAAATATAATTTCAATATGAAAAATGAATTAAATTCAATTGTAACACAGGTGATACAGGTTTCTCCGAGTATGAAAATATTTAGGATAGTGCCTGACGGTTGGGAATTACCTGATTTTGAACCAGGACAATTTGTTGCATTATTTTTGCCAGCATCATGTGAGCGATGTAGTGAGGCTACTGAAGAGTTCAAAAAAATTAATCCAAACAAAATGATTAAGAGAGCATATTCTGTTGCATCGTCTTCAAAGAACAAAGAA
Organism: Bacteroidales bacterium; assembly: GCA_029934515.1. Lineage (GTDB taxonomy): Bacteria > Bacteroidota > Bacteroidia > Bacteroidales > JAADGE01 > JAOZMB01. The sequence continues at coordinate 15,972 of JAOZMB010000040.1, read as the reverse complement.
TATATTGAGTTCTATGTAACTCTGGTACGTTCAGGAGCATTAACACCACGTCTTTTTAGTTTGAACATAGGAGATAGAGTTGGTATGGGAAACAGATTCGTAGGAATGTTCACTTTAAAACAAGTTCCTAAAAATCAGAATATTGTGCTTATTGCTACAGGAACAGGAGTTGCACCATATATGAGTATGCTGAGAACAGATGCCCTGCGTACTGACAGAAAAATTACTGTTATTCATGGAGCTTCGAATTCTTGGGATCTTGGCTATAAATCAGAACTTACATTATTAGAAGCTGTTACAGATAAATTTAAATATATTCCTACAATTACAAACCCAGAAAAGGAACCAGTAAAATGGCATGGGAATACAGAGTTTATTCAGGAATTATGGTTGAATAATATTATTGAAAAAGAAACAGGATATAAACCAACACACGAAAATTCTCATATATTCATATGTGGCAATCCAAATATGGTGAATACATTAGTAGAATTGCTTGAAAAAGAAAACTTTGTTAAGCATTCAAGAAAAATTGATGGACAAATACATATTGAGAAATTTTAATTTTAATATGCACGTTTTTATTTAACATTTTTTTTTATTAAAAATCGTTTGCGCTTAGGCTGTATTTTCATAGACATTTATAAATAAAAATGTGCTGTGAAAATACCGCACAGGCGCAGCTTTTTTTAATTGTAAACTATTTTTTGGATTTTATGAAAAATGCCAATATTTTATTTAATTTTACGATTTTAAATATAATAATATATGAACCCAAAACTGTTAATAATATTTGTTGTCTTTTTTTATCATGGCTCTCTTTTTTCTCAGGTTGATTTTAAGATATTGAAAATTGATGACACACAATATCCAATAATCAAGGTTTATCTTCAGAGCAATAACGAAATTATTGATAAAAAAGATTTTAAAATTTCTGAACTAAATAAAAAAAAAGATTTCGATTTTAAAGTATTACCGTATTCAAGTTTGAAACAAAAAAAAGCTGTTTTTTTTGTTGTACAAAAACAAAAGAGAATAGATTCAGTCCGTAAAATAAATAAATTTATTATAAATTCTTTTGATTTATTTAATAAAAACGACAAACTTAACATTGGATTGTTTAGTTCAAAAAAATCATCAACATGTGATTTTTTTTATTTAAGTGCCGAGTTTAGTAAAGATTTTGATTTTTTTAGTAATAATTTAACTGGAAATTATTATGCCAAAAATTTGAATAATAGAAATATAACATTTTGTGAAAGTATAAATTCGTTACTTAAATTTATAAATTCAAAAGATAATTTGCCAGATAATAAATCTGTAATATTTATAATACAAGATATTAAATTTGATTCGGAAGATAAAAAATGCTTAGAAAATATTAAAATCAAAAATATTCCGATTTATTTTATGATAACTAATATTTCTGATTCTCTGAGTGAAAAAAAATTGATTGATATAAGCGACAGTACAGGCGGTATTTTTACGAATATATCAATCGATAAAATACCTGAAACATACGAAAGATATTTTAATGATATTTCATTGAGAGAAAGTTTGCTGAATAAAAATATATATCTGCTGACATTTATTAGTGAACAAAACAATGAGAAAAACTTTTTTAAAATAACATATAAAAATAAAAATAAAATTAGTTATTTCAATAATGCAAATTTGTCAGATGAAAATATGTTGTACAAAAAAATTTTAATTATATTAATACCTCTATTGATTATTTTTGTTATTTTATTTTTATATAATAATAGAAAGAAAAAAAAATATAAACTTATTATAAATAAGTCATTTAAAATAAACAAAAATAATCTATCAAAAGTTGGTAAAAAAAGTTATAATTTTATAAAACCAGCAGTGATTGTTCTTAAAACAAAAAATATTACCAAAACAATCAATGTTCCTGCAATAGGTGGTATTATTGGCAGGAATCCTGATTGTGAAATAAATATTATTGAATCAACAGTTTCGGGTGTACACGCAGAGATAAAAATAAAGAAAGGAAGATATATAATTAATGACCTCGACAGCACAAATGGAACTTATGTAAACGGAAATCGTATTGATACAATAGAACTTAATAATAATGACTTAATAAAAATAGGTACAGCATTGTTAAAATTAAAATATTAATGAGAATAACAAAAGAATTAAAAAATTTTACATATTTTGGTTTTTCGGAAATAGGTAGCGAACGCGAAAATAATGAAGACAGATTCGATTATGTAAGTACTGTAAATGGTGATTTATTTATAGTTTGTGACGGTATGGGCGGTGTTACAGGTGGTGAGATTGCTTCCGAAAAAGCAGTTGAATCATTAATTTCTTTTATTTCAGATGAGTGGTACGAAGACCCACAAAAATTATTGACAGATGCACTTATTTATGCAAATAAATCAATAATAGAAGAAACCCGTAAATATGTTAATATTAAGATGATGGGAACAACAGCAATAGTTGTTCTTCTTAGAGGAAACAGAATATATTATGCTCATATAGGCGACAGTAGGATTTATTACAAAACAGGTCGGAAACTTTTTATATTAACAAAAGACCATTCATACGTTCAAGAACTTGTGGATAAAAAAATATTAACTAAAGCTGAAGCAAAGAGACATAGCCGAAGAAATGAAATAACAAAAGCATTAGGAATATCGCATATCATAGAGCCAGATATCTGCTCGACAGAAATAAAACCGACAGATGATGATTATATTTTGTTGTGTACAGATGGATTGTCTTCTTTTGTTAGCGAAAAACAGATTATGAAGATAATAAATTTAGATGAAACACTGGAAAAGAAAGTTAATTTGCTTATCAAAAAAGCAGAAGACGAATACAGTGATGATAATATAACTATTCAGCTTGTTCATTTTTATAATACAGGAGAACCTGAAAAAACACACAGCTATAATAAAAAACGAATGTCATCGAAAAAATTAAGACTTCTTGGCATAATAAGTTTTTTAATTTTTATAACTGGTTTTTATTTTTTTGTAAATCTTTTTTCAGGACTATCTGATAACAAAAATAGAAATATTACTTTTTTTGAAACTTATTCAAAAGCATATACTGTTTATACTCCAAAAAAAGATACTGTTATTGTAATATTTTTTAAAAATAATATTGACATTGCACCTGAATTAGAAAAACTCAACGTCTCAAGCTCACAGGTTGGATACGCAACTGCTTTAAAAACAGAACACATATATTTTGCTAAGTTTTATGTGCCAGTAAAAAATATTAGGTACATATATCCGGGTGAAAATATATTTTGGTTATCAGCGCTATATAAAGTCAATGTAGAAGATATACTTACTGTAAACAATAAAAATGAGTTGTTCTTGTTTCCAAGTGAAAAAATTATTATTCCTAAATCAGAAGAATAAAACAATTATTCTAAAAATTAATAATTGTTCATTTATTGCTGTTATAAATAATTAAAAAATGATTGGTCAGACTATAAGAAATTATGAAATCGATGAAATAATTGAGGAAGGAGGAATGTCAATTGTATATCTTGGTATTCATAAAATATTGGGCAGGAAAGTAGCCATAAAAATGCTTAATCCAGTATTTGCTAAGCATCCACAGTACAGAAAACGTTTTAAAAACGAAGCCATTTTATTATCCAAATTAGAACATCCAAATATTGTTTCGATTTATGATTATGTTGAAAAAAAAGGCGATTTTTTTCTTATTACAGAGTTCATAGAAGGACAAACATTAGACGAACACATTGAGCTTGTCTCTGGTCCTATGCCTGAAACAAGAATAAGCAAACTTATGCTGCAAATACTTGATGCAATCGAATATATTCATTCCAAACACATAATACATAGAGATATAAAATCATCGAACTTTATTATTACTTCTGAAAATAAAGTTAAACTTATTGATTTTGGTATAGCAAAATCGTTAAGCAAGAACAGTATGCTACTAACAAAAGGAGATATGAAAGTGGGAACAACAATTTTTATGAGTCCACAACAGGTCAAAGGTAAAATTTTAGACAGAAGGTCAGATATATATTCTCTCGGAGTTACTCTTTTCCATACGCTCACAGGACAATATCCATACGATAAAGACCTCAGCGAATATGAAATTTATAATAAAATTGTAACAGAAGCATTTCCAAATCCTCAAAATTTTTATGTAGGTATCTCAGATAAAATGGCTTCAATAGTTACAAAAGCAACAGAAAAACATCCTCTGCGAAGGTTTCAGTCGTGTGAAGAATTTAGCATGGCTTTATTACAAAATAGAGGTAAAGTTATTAAACCAACTTCTTTGACGCTAAGAACAAAAATTGTGGAAGCAACAGACTTTAAAATAAAAAATAAAATATTTACAGGTAAATTCTGGGAAAATTTTATATTGCTAATGTCTGCTCTTATTTTTATGACTATTCTTGTATCAGGTATTTATTTTTTGACAAAAAAAGACATCAGACACGTAATTGCAGGAGAAGCTGTTCTACTTACAGGAGACAGTACAAATACAAAAATAATAGAAAAACTTTATTACGGAGAAACAGTAAAAGTAATAAATAAAGAACATATAACAAGCAAAAATAAAATGCTAAAAATACAAAGTCTTAGAAATAATGTAGGATATGTTTTCAAAAAAGATATTGCAAATTCGCATACTTATAAACAAATAAATTCAATTGTTGCTGATAATAATGCTCGTAAACTTATACCAGCAAAATATAAACTTGCACTAAGAAAATATTTTATTGAAAACGGTTTTTTACAAAAAAATTATTCGAAGATTAAACTTTACGCTGAGGACAAAAAAAGTTTTGAGTATAATCTTATTGCATTTGGCGACTATAACGGAAATAATGAAAATGATTTTGCTTGTGTTATAAACGGTATCGAAAAAGATGAAAATATATTGTTAATTTTTTTTGATAATCTTAACGAAAATCTAACTGTTAATCTTAAAGAAAAAATCAAAATCAAAACCGTTTCAGAAGGAAAAATAGGAGGTCGTTGGTTTATTGGAAATGTTGCAGAAAGCGTTTCAAAGTTTGGTAAAGAATATAAAACAAGAAAATATGAATACCTCGAAAACGATGGAATTTTATTATTAAAAACAGAGACTGACGAGAACTTTATTTACTTATATAACGAAGAAGAAAAATCATTAATGTTTTATTCTCAAAAAAAATAATAATATTTTTTTTTGAAAATTATTATTTTATAATAATTTTGCAAAAAATTGCACTTTTTAATTATTTTAAAAATTTTCAAAAAATAAATAATGAATATTATATTAATAGGTTCTGGTGGTCGAGAACACGCACTTGCCGTTAAAATAAAAGAAAGCAAACTTGTTGACAAACTTTATATTTTACCCGGAAATGCAGGAACTGCATCTGTTGGTATTAATGTAGATATATCATCTGACAATTTTAAAAAAATAGCAAATTTCGCTGTTGCGAAACAAGTTAAAATGATAGTTGTAGGTACAGAGATTCCGCTTGCCAACGGATTTCATGATTATTTTTTTGAAAATAAAAAATATAAACACATAAAAATAATAGGACCAAAAAAGGACGGAGCAAAAATTGAAAGTAGTAAAGATTTTGCGAAAAAATTTATGTTAAAATATAATATTCCTACAGCAAAATATATAACCGTTTCAGAAATAAATAAAGAAGAAGGGAAAAAATTTATGCATTCTCTTAATCAGCCTTACGTATTGAAAGCCGATGGTCTTGCTGCTGGGAAAGGCGTACTTATTATTGATGACATCAACGATGCCGAAAAAGCATTAGACGAAATGTTAGACGGGAAATTTGGAAAGGCAAGTAATAAAGTTATTATAGAAGAATTTTTATCGGGAAATGAGCTTTCCGTATTTGTATTAACTGATGGCAAGAACTATAAAATATTACCAGAAGCAAAAGATTATAAACGCATAGGCGAAGCAGATACGGGACTTAACACTGGTGGTATGGGAGCTGTTTCACCTGTTCCGTTTGCCAATAAAGAATTTTTGAAAAAAGTTGAAAATCAAATTATCATTCCAACAATTAATGGACTGAACAACGAAAAAATTGATTATAAAGGATTTATTTTTTTTGGTTTAATAAGTGTTAATAATAAACCCTTTGTTATTGAATATAATGTGCGAGCTGGCGACCCTGAAACAGAGGTTATAATTCCGAGAATTGAATCGGATATTGTTGAGTTGTTTCTTGGAGTAAGCAATGGAACACTTAACGAAAAACAAATAAAAATTAGTCCCAAAACTGCTGTAACAGTTATGCTTGTTTCGGCTGGTTATCCGGAGGCTTACAGTAAAGGAAAAATTATTAAGAATATCAATAAAATAACGGATAGTATTGTTTTTCATGCTGGAACGAAATATATTGGTAATGAAATAATAACAAACGGTGGGCGAGTAATCGCTATTACATCATTGGGAAACAGTATTGAAGAAGCTCTAAAAAAGTCTTACAAGAATGCTGAAATCATTGATTTTGAAGGGAAAAATTATAGAAATGATATAGGATTTGATTTAAATAATAAATATTAAAGTGCTGAAAATCAAGAAATTAATATTTTGAAAATAGTGAATTTTTAATCGTTCTAACAACTATTTATTTTATATATAGTCTAATTGCAGAAAGACTCTTTTTATAATAATTTCAAATTTATTTGACACCATATCTAACTGCAAACGGTTTCGGTGTATATAAAAATTTATCAAATAATATGTTAAGTTTTTTTGAGAAAAAAAGTCGATTAATGTTAATACTTATACCTATTATTGCAGGTATATTGCAAATTATACATTTCGATGCAAATGAAAAAATTAAATTGTATGCGCAGACAGGTTTATTTTTTAACTATAATGATTTTTATTTAAGCAATAATTATACGATTATTGTTTATAATATTCTAACGGTTATTTTTCTGAGCTTGCTTACTTTGTTATTTATTCTTATCATAAATAGGAGCAAGATTTTTGAACAGAATACATTCTTTCACGGATTTATATTTCTGTTTGTTGTAGAGTCTAATCTTAATACTTACATATTTTTGCCAGCAATTATAGCTGGTATATTTCTTATTTTATCAATACACACTATTTTTGAGACAGTTAATAAAAAATCAGTTATTTTTAATTATTTCAATGCTTGTATTTTAATGTCTTTTGGTTCACTCTTTTATACAAATCTTATTTTCTTTTTGTTACTAATTTTTGTATCTCTAATTCTATTACACCCATACAGTATCAAAATATGGTTTTCAAGTATAATAGGAATAATAACTCCTTATTATATTGTTTTTGCAATATTTTTTGTCAAAGACGGTAATATTGATTTCTTTTTTAATATTATTGATAATTTTTTTATAAATCGTATGAAAGATGATGTCTTAAAATTATCATCTTATCTTTTTTATTCTTTTATTTCATTTATTCTAATTTTGGCAACAATAGATATAGGAGAAAAATTTCATATCCTTAAAATAAATATACGTTCTTATTTTAAGGTATTTTTTCTAATGTTTATAATTTCATTTATTATTTATATTTTTTCTTTAAATACTGGTTTTGAAATACTTATATTTGTATCTTTTTCAATTTCAATACCAATAACAATGTTTTTTAATAAAATTAAAAACAAACTTGTGGCTAATATACTTTTTTATATATTACTCATTTTGCTTGTTTATAAAATTTATGAATTATGAATATAATTTATTATAATGAACTTGATTATTCAAAGGTAACTAAACAATTTAAAAAGGCTGAAAAATTTCTTGCTAATAATGATTTTCAGTCTGCTGATATAAAAAAAATATCAAATACAGATTATTATCGCGCTAGACTTGATATAAAAAACAGATTACTTTTCAAATTTGCAAAGTACGAAGGTAGGCCTTACATACTTCTTCTTGAAGTGATTTTAAACCACGATTATGATAAATCAAAGTTTCTTAAAGGAACTAAGGTCAACGAAGATAAGATTAATATAATAAAAAATAAAAATAGTGTGCCGAAAGAAGATATTAAAGACCTCGTTTATCTTAATAGAAATAGAAAGCATTTTAATTTGCTTGATAAAATAATTTCATTTGACGATGCACAAGAAGAAATTTATGCTTTGCCAACACCACTTGTGATTATTGGTTCGGCTGGCAGTGGTAAAACTATTCTTACACTCGAAAAGCTAAAAAAATTATCTGGAAATGTAGCATATATATCGTTATCAAGTTATCTTGTCGAGAATGCTCAGAGTATTTATTATTCAAATAATTATGAAAATAAAAGACAGGACATTGATTTTCTTTCGTTTAGAGAATACCTCGCAAGTATAAAAATACCAAAAGGTGCTGAGCTTAAATTTCGTGATTTTGAACAGTGGTTCTTAAAACACAATCAAACAAATAAATTTGCAGAACCTTATAAACTTTTTGAAGAATTTAAAGGTGTACTAACTGGTTCGGTTACTAATACTGCATATCTTTCGCGAAGGAACTATTTAAAACTTGGCGTAAAACAATCAATTTTTACAAAAAATGAACGTGAAAAAGTTTATGATATTTTTGAAAAATATCTTAGATTCCTCAAACAAAGTCCTTGGTACGATTCAAACATGCTTTCTTTTGAATATATAAAACTTGTTGAAAAAAAATACGATTTTATAGTTGTCGATGAGGTGCAGGATATAACACTTATTCAATTGAAGTTAATTTTGAGTTCTCTTAAATCTTTTAATAAATTTATTCTTAGTGGCGATTCGAATCAAATTGTTCACCCAAATTTCTTCTCATGGTCAAAAATTAAAACACTGTTCTACGAGAGCCAATTTGATTTTAGTTTAATAAGAATATTAAAAACAAATTATCGAAATTCTCAACGTGTAACAGAACTTTCTAATATTTTACTGAAAATTAAAAATACACGTTTTGGCTCTATCGACAAAGAAAGTACTTACTTAATAAATTCTGTTTCTAAGAAAGAAGGAGAGGTTTTTCTTTATCCAGATAACAATAAATTTAAAAGACAATTAAATTCTAAGACACAAGGTTCGACAAAATTTGCAGTACTTGTGATGAACAATAAAGACAAAAAACTTGCCAAAGATTCATTTAAAACACCTCTTGTATTTTCTATACAAGAAGCAAAAGGTCTAGAATATGAGAATATTATATTGGTTAATTTCATTTCTGAATACGAGAAAGAGTTCTCTGAAATAAGTAGGGGCGTAGAGCCTGAAACATTAGAAGATGAAATTAAATATTCAAGAGCAAGGAATAAAGAAAATAAAGATTTGGAGGTATATAAATTTTTTATAAACTCTCTTTATGTAGCTTTTACTCGTTCTGTAAAAAATTTATTTATAATTGAAAGAAACAAAAATCATCGGCTTTTTGAGCTTTTAAAATTAAAAGAAACACGTACTGGCTTGAAAATGAAGGCAGAGAAATCAGATGAACTTGAATGGTTAGAAGAAGCAGACAAATTAGAGAAACAAGGAAAAATAGAACAGGCACAACAGATAAGAGATAAAATTGCTGGCGTAAAATATATCAGTAGCGAAGAATTTGAACGTCTTAAAACGATTGGATTAGACCCAAATAAAACAGAGCAGGAGGTAAAAAGAGAACGTAAAGATTTATTTAGATATGCAACAGCAAGAAAAAATTTTGATGTAATTGACGAGCTGGCAAAATTACGATTTATGAGGGCAATTGTCTTTATGCGTAATTTGAAGGTAAAACAAAAAATACTTGCAAAAAATTGTCGTCTAAATAGAAAACAAGACCTCGCAAAAATTATTAAAGAATATGGAGTCGATTTCAGAAGTAACGAAGATTATATGACTGGAATAATGCTTGCCGTTCGCTATAATTCAAAAGATATTTTTAATATTTATTTTGAAAATCAAGCAAATATAAAACTTAAAGACGACAATAATCTCAATGCCTTACAGATAGCCATAAATTCTGTTTACACTAATGTTATTTCAAAAGAAAATAATCTTGGTCCAGATATTTATAGCTTTTCTAAATATTATGACAAATTAAAAACACCAAATATAAATTGTGAAACAGAAGATAAACTTAGAAAAATAAATAACCAATCGATGGAGTATTTTCTTTTAAATTATCTGATATCTGTTCAGAAGCACGTTATATATAAGAACAAAAAAGCTCGAATAAGTTACCTCGAAAAGTCAATAAAAGTAAATCATAAGTTAAGTCGTGAGTATGGTTTTAAAATAAGTACAAGATTAGCCGACTCAGATATAGAAAAAATTATGACTGATGATGAATCTTTTGGTTTGAGTATAGATGATTTTATTAAATTTATAGAAAAAATGCCAGAGAATATATTACCAAAATATCGTAAGAAAAGGTCTTATGTAAATTCTATTCTTGCTAATAATGAAGTAGATAGGGATTTTATTTATAACAAAAAACTTTTCAAAAGAGTTAAGCGTGGAGTTTATATTTTAAATAAGGAATTAAAAATAAATTGATATTAAATAAAATAACTATACAAAAAAAATAACCATGAATGATGATGTTCAAATGCTAATGGAATTAGCCGAAGAGAGTATGAATGATTCACAAAATCATCTTAAAAAAGAACTTGTAAAATTGCGAGCAGGGAAAGCAAATCCGAGAATGTTTGACGGAATAAAAGTAAACTATTATGGGACAAAAACACCGCTTAAACAAGTTGCAAATGTTGGTACAACAGATGCACGCACAATAGTTATTCAGCCCTGGGAGAAGTCAATGCTTAATGTTATAAGTAAGGAGATAATGAAATCGAACCTTGGTTTTAATCCTATAAACAAAGGAGATATTTTGATAATTAATGTCCCGCCACTAACAGAAGAACGCAGACGTTCTCTGGTTAAATTTGTGAAAAATGAATGTGAAAATTGTAAAATAAGCATCAGAAATGCAAGACGTGAAGCAATTAGTGGATTTAAAGAATTAAAAGATGATGGTTTGTCGGAAGATATACAGAAAAAAGGAGAAACAGATATTCAAAATATGACAAATAAATTCATCAAAAAAATTAATGAAATTATGACTGCAAAAGAAAAAGAAATAATGACTATATAAAAAATTATGTTTAATTTTAATAATAAAAGCCGTAATTTTATTTTAAGTAAAATCACGGCTTTTTTGTTTATAAATGAGTTTAGTAAATTATGAATTATAAATTACGAATTACGAATTACGAATTGGTTTACACCTGATAATAAGTATTTTACAAAAAACAAATCAAAAAGTTATTTTTTAACGATTACTTATTAAATTTGAAAAAATAGAAAACTTTGTATCTATTTTAATTTCTGTCTTGCCATAATTTCAAAAGTTCTAATTGTGTCTTTGTAAAAATTATTTGCATTTTGTTTATTAATATCGAGGTCTGCATCTGAGTTATCTTCCCAGCGTCTGCACAAATAAAGTACATTGTAAATTCTTCCTATTCTGTATCTTCTCGAAATATTTAATCCAACGGCATAATCTTCGCCGTAGCTTGTATTCGGAATATTAATTTCACGCAAAATCGGAGTATAAAAAGCTCTTGGCGCACCGAGTCCGTTAATTCTTAGTGCATTGTTTCTGCCGTTATTTTTTGTCCATTCTTTGTGGTCTATAATTCCCGGTGGTATTTCTTCGAGCTCGAAATTTGTTAGTTTATAAGTTCCTACTACCATTGCACAATTTTCGTTACGAAAAACATCAATAATTTGTTGCAGTACATTTTTGTTGCTGTAAATATCATCGCTATCCAACTGAACGGCAAACCGACCACAATTCTTATGATGCACACCCATATTCCAACAACCTCCAATTCCAAGGTCATTGCGCTCTGGAATTATATGAATAATTCTTTTATCATTCATTGCATATTTTGCCACAATTTTGGTCGTATTATCTGTTGAATGATTATCAATAATTATAATATTAAATTTGAAATTTGTCTTCTGCGAAAGCACTGATTCTATTGCATCTGAGATTGTTTTTTTTCTATTCCTAACTGGAATAATAACAGAAGCTTCGAAATAGAAATTATGTTCTCCAAAAATAATTTCTTCAAAATCTGGAATAAGATACGCATTGATATTTTTTAGATGCTCAATGACAGCTTTCTCCATGTCTATTTGTATTTGTCTATTTTCAGAACTAACATAATCAAATATTTTTTCGCCAGATTTTCTTATTTTAACTTCTTCTGTTTTGTAAAGTATCTCTGGAATACGAAGAATATGAAAAGTTTGAGAAATTTTTAATCGTAACATATAAAATCCAGCAAATTTATATTCATTTTCAAAATTTTTTATTGATACTTTAAAAGCACTACTCCTGTAAAATTGCAATGCTCCAAAATTAAAATCATCTCGCAAACTGCCTTTCTGATAATCAATAACAGGATAATTAATTTCTTTTCCGTTTCTTGTAATTTTATAATCAGAATACAACATTCCAGCCCCTGTATCATCTGCCAAATTTATAAATCTATTAAGCGATAAATAACCAAGTTCTATATCAATTTCTTGTGATAAAAAAAGTGCATATTTTTCGTTCATCTGTTCGGCAAATTTTCTAATCGCATCAGAACTATTAATATTTTCTATGTTCAGAATCTCACATTTATCAAACTCTGCAATATTATTATCTTTCGGATTGACAACAAATATTTTGCTTATTAGTTCTGATTTTTGTAACAATTTAATAAATTGTTTACTTCCATCGAACAACAAATATGCTATAACTTTTGCTGGTTCTTTTTGATAAATAATCTTTCCTTTTTTAATATTATTATATAAACTCATAAATTAAAATTTTAGTTTTTATTGTAATTGTGTTATTGTAATCGTGCTACAATAATTATTAATAAAATATTCAAAAACAATTTTCTATTATATACATAATCGAAATTCCAGCTATTGCACCAGAAGTAATAAGTACCCAATCGCGGCGAGGTACTCTTAATAAATTTACAGCAATAAATGTAATAAATAAGAAAAATATTACAATAAAAATCTGTCCTACTTCTAATCCTATATTGAATGCAAATAATGGTAATACAACTTCTTTCATACTTCCAAGCAAACTTTTAAGATAGAAAGAAAATCCTAATCCATGTATCAAACCAAAAAATAATGCAGTCAAATATTTAAAATTGTGTAATTTTTTTAAAGAACCATCATTATAAAAAAAATTGGTAAAAGCAGATATAAAAATTGTTATAGGTATTAAAAATTCAATTATTGATACCGGAAAATTAATAATATTAAGAACAGCAAGAGCCAGAGTTATAGAATGTCCAACAGTAAAAGCCGTTACAAGCATTAATATTTTTTTCCAGTCTTTGAACAAATAAACTGTACATAATGCTAAAATAAATAAAATATGATCATATCCGTTTATATCGGCAATATGTTCAAAACCAAGTTCAAAATACATTGAAAACATTTAATATAATTATTTAATGGTGAAATTTAATTTTTGATAGGGTATATTAAAAGTAAAAATTTATTTTAAATATTCAGAACCTCTTCTTTGATAAGTTTTTATAAAATTTTCTATTGAACGGTCATAAGTTCGTTCAATATCATTTGGAAAATAACATGCTGGTAATTCTCCATTTCGTCTGTGAGAAGCAATACAATCACAACAAATTCCTTTTATCGAACAAGGATATGAACAATTGCATTTTTTAAGATTTTTTGTTTTTTTACATTCCATAATAAAAATTTTTAAGTTTTTTTTTTTCCTTGATAATTGTTAATTAATTATCAATTGATTTCCTATACGACAGTTTAAACAGCGTTTTTTTAGACAATATTCGTTGTAAAGTTGAATTAAAGCCTGTGATTCGTAAGCAGAAGTTATTTTTATACCGCTATCGTTCCATTTTGTTATTATATTATTTTTTTCTGCTTTTATCTTTGTAAGAAAATCCAATGATTTATTTATCAATTTTTCGTTTCCATTTTCTTTGCCGTACAAAAAAATTATAGGAATTACTGTATTAATTATGATTGTATTTATAGATGTCTCGCCGAGTATTTTTATTCGTTTTTTAGATTTTTTTTTGAACGTATAATGCGTATCCCAGAATTTGCTTGTTTTTATACAAAAAAATTGTTTAATCTCATCAATTGATTTACTGTTAATTATCTTTGAAAATAGATGAGATGAAATAGAAATTAGTCCAGCGAACTGTGCTATTCTGACTGTTGGGAAATTAGGTGGACGCATACGCATAAACTTCCAAAGATGTCTCTCTATTGGTTTTATATTATATTTTCTTTGCAAGAAACTATATTCTTTTTTTAGTTCCAAGAAATAATCATTTTCAATATTTTCAGACAACAATCCAGACTGTCCGAATAGCAAAGCTTCAAGTTGAAAAATATTTGTTTTATGTTTGGCAAGTATCATTCCTGACAACGATTTTGCCAACAACTCAGAAGTATCTTTATTGGTTTTGAAACCAAAAGAACCAGCAAGAGAAATATATAAAGTCTCTCGCCAATTATTTTTTGTGTAAATATGCACACGTTTAATATCGACTATTTTTTGTTCTATTCGTTCTATCAAAACATTATGAAGCCAAGATTTTATAATAAAATTATTAACTTTTTTTAGGTCTTCATAACAAGGTATTTTATTTTGTCTATTAATTAGTTCATTATAATTATCAAGAAGTTTACTGTCAAATTTCATTTCAGCGGTTAATATTTTTTCGCCATTTGTTCTGAAAACATCTTTATCATTATTTAAAACAACATGTAATATTACATTGTCATACGCCTTATTAGTATTGTGAAAATGTTTGTACCACTCAGATGAATTTTTATGAACTTCTATATTTCCTATCCATACAGCATTATTTATTTTAATTTTTGCATTAAAAAAATCAGGACCAGAATCAGTATTCTGAACTCCGCCATTTAATATTTCAATTTTATTTCCTGAATTATCATATAATTCATTATTAAATAGTTTGTTCTTCCAAATATATTGTAAAAAGTCTTCTTTAATTACTGTCATAATAAATAAGTTATACAAACAATTAATAATAGAATTTTTGACTTTGCCAATTTTTTTTCATAAAACTTCAAAATTTTTTTCTAATCAATATAATATCAATTTCAATATTGCTCCGACAATAACAACAAGTAAAATATATCTTACATATACAGCACCTTTTTTAACTGCAAATTTTGATGCAATTAATGCCCCCGTCATATTTCCGACCGAAAGTAAAATACCTATCATATAATTTACTTGCCCGTTATAAATAAAAATAATTAAAGCAAATATCGTATAAAGTAAAACAATAAAAGATTTTATTGCGTTTGCTTTTACTAAATCAAAACCAGCCCCAAGTACCAGACCACTTAAAATTAATAAACCAACACCCGCCTGAATAAAACCACCATAAATGCCAATAAAAAAGAAAATAATAATTTGCCAAAAACTTACTTTTGTTTTTATTTTTTTTGAAGTTCCTTTTATCCAAGCATTAGGTTTCAAAATTATTACAAAAAACATTACAATTAACAAACATGTAATAACATTTTTCATAATTATTTCATCTATTTCAACAGCAATAAATGCACCAAGTATAGAACCTAATATTGCTGGAATTGCAAAATATATACTTTCACTAAATGTAAAAATTTTTTGTTGTTTAAAAACTGTAACACCTATAATATTTTGAAACAAAATGGCTACTCTATTTGTTCCATTTGCAACATTTGCTGGCAATCCCAAAAACATTAACAAAGGTAAAGTCAATAGCGAACCACTGCCAGCAAGAGTATTTATAAAACCAGCAACAAAACCAGTTATTATTACTCCAAGAATTATATACCATTCCAAAATCAATATGTTAGTTTCTAGTTGTTAGTTGTTAGTTGTTAGTTGTTAGTTGTTAGTTGTTAGTTGTTAGTTG
>JAOZMB010000039.1 GCA_029934515.1 Bacteroidales bacterium | reverse complement strand
TACGAATTGGTTTACACCTGATAATAAATATTTTACAAAAAACAAATCATAAGTTGTTTTTTAACGATTACTAAATTATAATGATTAATAATTAAAATACTGTCTTTAATCTGCAAGATTAAATTTCAAAAATTAAAAAACTCACAATGTTCGGACAAAAAATAATTTTTTATCTATTACTTGGCGTGATTGCTTTGATGCGAATTACTCCTTTTTTTATTATATATATAATTTCAGATTTTATGTATATAATATTATATCATATCGTTTCTTATAGAAAAGATGTTGTTATTTCGAATTTAGAGAAGGTATTTACTGATAAAAGTTCCGAAGAGATAAAAACAATTTCAAAACAATTTTATAAAAATCTTGCTGATATATTTGTTGAAAGTGTGAAGGGCTTTGCGATGAATGAAAAACAAATGCAGAAGAGATTTAAAACTGAGAACCCAGAAGTAGCAAATAAATATTTCGAACAGAACAAAGATGTTATTGCACTGGGAAGTCATTATGCAAACTGGGAATGGGGTGCTGCCTCGTGTGGCATTCAGTTTAAACATCAAACTGCTGTCTTGTATAAACCGCTATCGAACAAGTTTTTTGATGCTTATATTAAGAAAAAACGAGCAAGGTTTGGTGTTAAGCTTGTTCCTATAAACAAAACTCACAGATATGTTGTCAGCAAAAAACCAAAACCAGCTGTATATGTTATGGTTACAGACCAGCATCCTTCTAATTCAAGAAAAGCAATTTGGGTAGATTTTTTAAATCAAAAAACAGCTTTCCTTCACGGTGCTGAAAGGTATGCCAAAGGTTTGAATATTCCTGTTATATATTTTGATATTCAAAGGATTAAGCGAGGTTATTATTCTATGAAAGTAATTGATATAGCAAAAGATTATAAAGATATAGAAGAAGAAGGACTGACAAAAATTTATGCAGGGATTTTAGAAAAAATCATCATGGAGAAACCGCAAGATTGGTTGTGGTCGCATAAAAGATGGAAACATAAACCGCCAGATGATATTTAATAATTTTGGCAATTTTTCTTATATATTTGCATTATAAGTTTATATTTTGAACTTAGGTATTAGCAAAATTTCATATTCTGTTTAATAGTTTTACTTTTATATATTTAATTTTCAATAAAAATAATCAAATGAGAAATACAATTACAATTTTATTTTTTTTATTATCTATAAATTTATCTGCTCAGATAAATTTTGATAATTATTTTGAGAACAAAACATTAAGGCTTGATTATACAATCGGCGGAAATTCGGATACATCTTATGTATTCTTTGAACAGTTTAAGGAGGAGCCTTTTTGGGGTGGTTCGACAAAAAACCTTGTTGATAAGTTTAATTTTGGTGATTTCAGAGTTCTTGTTTATGATTCAATAAAAACAAAATTAATTTATTCGCGCGCTTATTCAACTTTATTTTATGAATGGATTGATATTGAAGAAGCAAAACAACTGAGCAGAAGTTATTATGAATCAGTAGTTATGCCGTTTCCGAAACATGAGATAAACATACAAATAGATATGAGAAACAAGAAAGGTGAGTTTTATAAAATTTTTGAAATAAAATTAAATCCAAATAATTATTTTATAGTAAAAGACAAACAGCAAAAATATAAAACAAAAAAACTTCATTACTCTGGCAATCACAACAAAAAACTTGATATTGTTGTAATACCTGATGGCTACGACAAATCGGAGATGAAAAAATTTCATGCTGACTGCAAACGATTTATTGGATATTTTTTTGAAGTCGAGCCATTTAAAACTCACAAAGACAAAGTAAATTTTTGGGCTGTTGATGCTATTTCGGAAGAGTCTGGAACTGATATACCGGGCAAAAATATTTGGAAAAATACTGTTATCAATACACATTTTTATACATTCGGATACGAACGCTATCTAACCACGCAGGATATAAAAAATGTAAGAGATATTGCAGCTTATGTTCCATATGACCAGATTTATATTCTCGTAAATACGCCAAAATATGGTGGCGGCGGGATTTTTAATTATTATAATCTGTGTTCTGCTGACCATAAGCAATCTGGAAGAGTTTTTACACATGAATTTGGACATGCCTTTGCAGCACTTGCCGATGAATATCAATACGGATTTGAAACAGCAGAAGAGATTTACGATTTAAGTGTCGAGCCTTGGCAGGTTAATATATCTTCGCTTGCGAATTTCGAAGAAAAATGGAAAGATTTAGTAGAAAAAGATACTCCTATTCCAACACCTGAAACAAAAAAATATAAAAATAAAGTTGGTGCTTTTGAGGGTGCTGGTTACGTTAAGAAAAAAATGTATCGTCCCACTGTCGATTGTAAAATGCGCTCCAATTCTACCGATGAATTTTGTCCAGTATGTTTACGAACAATATTAGATATGTTAATGTTTTATGCAGAGTAAATAAAATCAAATAGAAAAGAATCACATTTTTTTAGCTTGTGAAATCAGTATTTTATTCTCAAAGCGCGTTCCTTGCATGTAAAATATATTTTGACCTATCCAACGGCGATATTCCTTTATAATCTGTTGTGCGTCCTTCTTCTGGGGCGCATCTCATGTATGAATCAAAGTTAGTGTTTATTTTTCCTTTTCCTCCTGTCAGCGAAGCAAGTTTGATATGATAATCAAGTGAAGTAGCGGCTGGGATTTTTCCTTTTAATATAACTTTTTCGTTTTCGAATTCTGGGTTTCCAAAACTTGCTCTCATTTTGTTTAGGTCGCTTGCTATTGCTCCGAGTATTTCTTCTGGTGCTGTTATTCTAAAATTCAAAATCGGTTCGAGAAGCTCTGTTCCGCTGTTTACTAGGGCGTTCATTATTCCCATTGGTGTTGCTATCGTAAAATCTGGCGGGTGTGTATGTACCACGTGGTCTTCGCCTTCTGTGAGTGTGATGATTATATCTGTAATTTGCCAACCTTTTATTCCTTGTTTTAAAGCTCTTGGAATAGCCTTTTCAACTTGATTTTGGTATCTTTGTTTAATGTCGTTTACACTTACTTCTGATTTGTATATTACTCCAGAACCTCTTTTCCCTGGTTCTATTTTAAAACGCATTATTGCCCAGCAAGGTTTTGGCATCCAATATCTTACATATCCAAATGCAGTTTTTGTTGGTGTCTCTTTATATATTATTACTGGTTTTTCAAAATTTGCATCAATATCAAATTCATCACAAAGAACTCTTTTTAATATTTCTATTTGAATTTTACCTTTAATATTAATATGAAGTTCTTTTTGCTCGTCTATCCACCGCATATTAAGGCTTGGGTCTTGGTCTGATAATTTACGAAATGCTTCTAATAATCTGTGTGAATTTGCTTCTTTTTTGGCATCAACTTTTAACGTAAGCAAAGGTATTTCCGAAATTAATAAATCTTTTTTACGTTTTTTTATTTTTCCTATCATATCGCCAGCTTTTGCTTTTGATAATCCCAACACGACAGAGATATCACCTGCAATAGCTTTGTCTATATCTTGATATTTTTCTGTATAAATTTTTTTTATTTGTGTTACTTTTTCGTAAACGTCTTGCGATGCGTTATAAACAATATCTCGTTTATCTATTTTGCCGCTGTATAATCTTATATGTGCAAGTTTGCCGAGTGTTTTATTGTGTTCTATTTTATATATTATTCCTTGAAGTCCGTTGTTTGTATTTTTCGGTGGTGGGAGATATTTTACTATTGCATCACAAAGCTCTTCTGTTCCAATTTCGTTTTTTGCAATACCGAAAAGAACTGGAAATAATTTGCAAGCCTGCGTATTGTTTATCATTATTTGTTCGAGTTCCTTAAATTCTATTCTCTCGTCATCAAAATATCTTTCTAATAATTCTTCGTCCTTTTCTACAATTGTTTCAACAAAATTTTCATATATTTTTCTGTCTTCTTTATTTTGATTTTCAATATTATCCAAAACATTGATAATGTTTGCTTTGTTATTTCCTTCATTAATTGTATTTTGAATTTGCATTATATCTTTTGATAGGTATTTTTTCATTTCATTTAATACCTGTTCTGTATCGGCACCTGCTCTGTCTATTTTATTTATAAAAATAACTGTTGGTATTTTCAATTTTCTAAGTGTTTCCCATAGTGTTTCTGTGTACGACTGCACACCTTCGACAGCCGACAGAATTAATACAGCACCGTCTATTGCCAATAATGCACGTTTGGTTTCCGAAGAAAAATCAGTGTGTCCAGGAGTATCTATTAAATTAATATTTACACCTTCCCGATTAAAAGAAACACAAGCAGCGCGAACCGAGATTCCTTTTTCTTTTTCAATATCCAAAAAATCTGTTTTACTTGTTCCCTTGTTTACGTTTCCTTTTAATCTTATATTACCGTTTGCAAATAGGAAATTCTCTGTTACTGTTGTTTTTCCTGCGTCTACATGTGCAAATAGTGCAATATTTCGTATATTTGTTTTCATTTTTTTTGATAAATACTAACAGTATTATTTGTTATATTTTGTTCACAACTGTAATTTTGATTGTTTAATAAGTAGTCTGTTTTAAAAATTGTCTTTTAACTATTTTTTTTTCTTGCATATTATTTTGTTCGTTGTTATTTCCGATTCTAAACACAAGTATCATTTTTTTTAAATGTTCTGCTTGTACCGATAATTCTTCTGCCGATGCCGACATTTCTTCTGCGGCAGCTGAATTTTCATTTGTTATTTCTGTTAGTTGTTGAATTGAAATATTAATTGCTTCTATTCCACTTTGTTGCTCTCTGCTTGACAACACAATATCATTTACATACTCTGCACTTTTTATAATTTCAGGTATTAGTTTTGTTAGTTTTTCGCCTGCTGATTTTGAAATATCTTGTCCATATTTTGATATTTTATCTATTTCGTTTGATGATATTTTTGTTTTATCGGCAAGTTTTCTTATCTCTTTTGCTACGACTGCAAACCCTCTTCCATCTTCTCCAGCTCTTGCTGCTTCAATAGCTGCATTTATCGACAAAATATCTGTTTTGTTTGCAATTTCTGAAATTATTTTTATCTTATCACTTATCTCTGAAACAGATTTTATTGTTTGTTGTAAAATTTTGTTACTATTTTTTGTTTCTTTGGCTGTTTGGGAACTTATTTTTCCTGTATTTTCAGCTATTTCAGTATTTGAATTTACGGTGGCAGTCATCTGTGCCATAGAACTTGCGATTTCTTCTGTTGTTGCTGCTTGTTCATTTGCTCTATTTGAAATATTCTGCGAAGCTGAGCTTAGTTGATCACTTGCTCCAGAAACTGCTATTGCCGTATTGTTTATATTTAATAATATGCCTTTAAAATTTGTATTTATTTTGTTTATCGACTTATAAAGTTCACCTATTTCGTCTTTTCTTTTGTCATTAATTTTAAAATTTACTTGTTTTTCCGACATTTTTTTCATCGCATTTAAGACTTTTTCTATTGGCTTGGAAATTGATTTTGACAAAAAATAAGCTGAAATTATTATCAGCAATATTGCAATAATTGAAACAATAAGCATTATTTTTCCTTCGTAATAAATAGGAGATAGAACTTCGTCAACGCTTACAGTTGTGAAAAGTCCCCATTGTAAACCTTTTATTTTCAACGGAATATAATAATTGTATTCTTTGTCGCCAGTGCTACCGATTTTTATGCCTTTTCCTGTTTCTTGATTATCAATACACTTTATTATTGTGTTATCTTTTTTTATATCTCCAATTTTTCCTATTTTTACTGTTCTATCAGATTTTAGTCTAAAATTTCCGTCTTTTGATTTTCCAACAATGTATGTATCAGCTGTTTGATAAAGTTTGTCTTTGTCAATTACAATTTCATTAATTTTTTCTGCTGAAAATTGTAAAACAAGAACACCTATTAATTTGTCATTTTTATATACAGGAGTTCCAACAAAAGATGCCTGTTCTCCGTTTGATGCTTCATAAAATTTATAATCAGTTATTATTGTTTGTTTTTCTTTTACAACTTTTTTCCAAAGTTCTGCAAGATGTGTATCTTTATATTTTCCTGTTGAGAGGTTTGTCCCGAAATCGTCTTCGTGTGCTACTGTAAACATCACATGTCCATGTTCTACACAAATAAAAAAAATATCGTAATAATTATTTTCTTTAATATATTTGGAAAAATATATTAAATATTCATTTGTTTGTTCTAAAAATTTATCTGTATGTACATGGTAATTGTTATTTTCGTTTATTTTTTTTTCTTTATCATAGCTTTCTAATATTTTAAATAAATTTTGCACAGCAAAAAAACGGCTCATAGTTTCAATTTTTTGCTTTGTTTGTTCAAAATATTTTTCTATCTCATGTTTTTTTCTTTTTGTATCATTAAAAAATTGTTTATCTGTATTTTCAGTTATAGTTTTTCTAAAAATATAATTTGCAATTAAACTGTCAGTAATTATTGCAGTTAATCCTACTGTTACAAAAACTATTAATATTTTTTTGAAAATGGATATATTTTTCATTTTGATTTAAGGTAAATAATTTAAATTTTGCTTTTTCAATTCCACAAAAAGCCAAAAATTAATTAAAACAAAAGCGTGGGAACTGTAACTCTTATCTACTTTTAAGGTTCGACTAAAACCCCACACTAACAAATAAGAACAGCCCACGCCTTGTGGCGTGAGCATTCATCTTATTTCTTGTTAGTGTTAAAATTTGGTAGATTTTAAAAGCAAGAAAAATAAGCTAAACGCTTTTAATATTTTATTTTTAATATATTTTGCAAAAATAATTTTTATTTTCATATAAAAAAAAAATATACAAATTATTAGGGCAGATGCATCAAAAATAAATCATACTTGATTATCAATATGTTATGTTTTTAAAGCCATTAAAATTCACTATTTTGAAAATTGTAATTCCTTGATTTTCAGCACTTAAATATTTTGATGCCTGCCATACCTACCTAGCTTAAAATATTGATATTAAGCATTTTAATATTAAAAAAATTTAAAAGTTTAAAATGAGAATTGCTGGTTTGCTGTGATGTTAATTTGCAGTTACAAAAATTGTATTTTAGCAATCTGTTAAAAAAAAAACGTTTATATTTGCTTTTTTATTTATTTAAACTATTTTTGCAAAACTTTTTATATAATCTATAAAAGATGACAAAAAAATTTATAAATCATAAGCAATTAGACTTATCTCTAATAAATAAAGAAATTTTAAAATTTTGGAAAGTAAATCGTACATTCGAAAAAAGTATCAGTACGCGTAAAGGGAAAGATGATTTTATTTTCTATGAAGGCCCACCTTCTGCAAATGGAATGCCCGGCATACATCATATTATTGCCAGAACACTTAAAGATATTTTTTGCCGATATAAAACACTGAAAGGTTTTCGTGTGGAAAGAAAAGCTGGATGGGATACACACGGATTGCCAGTTGAACTTGGTGTAGAAAAAAAACTCGGAATAACAAAAGAAGACATCGGAAAAACAATTTCACTGGAAGAATATAACAAAACATGTCGCCGTGAAGTAATGAAATATACAGACGTATGGGAAGATATTACAGAAAAAATGGGATACTGGGTAGACATGGAAAACGCATATATTACATACGAAAACGATTACATAGAAAGTATATGGCACCTTTTGAAAAAACTTTACGAAAAAGGACTACTTTATAAAGGATATACAATCCAACCATATTCGCCAGCAGCAGGAACAGGACTAAGCTCACACGAACTTAATATGGAAGGAAGCTACAAAATGGTAAAAGATATTACAGGAATTGCGCAATTCAAAGTAGTAAAAAATGAAAACTCTAAATTCTTGTTCAACAATACCGATACAAATTTATATTTCCTTGCCTGGACAACAACACCATGGACACTGCTATCCAACACAGCACTTGCCGTAGGAAAAAAAATAATTTATTCTAAAATTAAAACTTTTAATACATACACTGGAATACCAGTTACTGTGATTATTGCAAAAGATTTGTTAGGAAAATTATTTCCAGAAGACAATAAAAATCTGAAATTTGAAGAATATAAAAAAGGTGATAAAAATATACCTTATAAAATTATCAACGAATATACTGGCAAAGAATTAGAAAATATTAAATACGAACAATTACTTCCTTATAAACAGCCTGAAAAAGGAGACGCTTTTAGAGTGCTTCTCGGCGATTTTGTTACAACATCAGAAGGAACAGGTATTGTTCATATAGCGCCAAGTTTTGGAGCCGATGACTTTAAAATTGCAACACAAAACGGAATAGGTTCTTTGACGCTTGTTGATAAAAGTGGGCGTTTTGTCGAAGGCACTGGTGAGTTCAGCGGACGAGTTGTCAAAAATTCATACGACCAAACAATATCGAAAAATACGCCAAGTGTTGATGTTGATATTATAGTAAAACTGAAAAAAGAAAACAAACTATTCAAAAGTGAAAAATACGAACATTCATATCCGCACTGCTGGAGAACAAAAAAACCAATTCTTTATTATCCATTAGATTCTTGGTTTATTAAATCAACGGCTTATCGCGATAAGATGATAGAACTCAATAAAACAATCAATTGGCAACCAAAATCTACTGGCGAAGGACGCTTTGGCAAGTGGCTCGAAAATCTTATTGACTGGAACTTATCTCGTTCTCGGTTCTGGGGAACGCCACTTCCTATTTGGCGAACAGCTGATGGAAAAGAAGAAATTTGTATAGGTTCAGTCGAAGAACTAAAAAATGAAGCTGATAAAGCCGTAAAAGCTGGTTTTATGAGCGAAAATCCTCTGAAAGATTTTATTTGTGGTTTAAATACAAAAGAAAATTATAATAAATTTGATTTGCATCGTCCTAATGTTGATGGCTTATTTTTGGTGTCGCCAAGCGGTAAAAAAATGACCCGTGAAACAGATTTGATTGATGTATGGTTCGATTCGGGGGCAATGCCTTATGCTCAGGCACATTATCCTTTTGAAAATAAAGAAAAATTTGATAAAGTATTTCCAGCAGATTTTATTGCCGAAGGTGTTGACCAAACACGCGGGTGGTTCTTTACGCTTCACGCAATTTCGGTGATGCTATTCGATTCGGTAGCGTTCAAAAATATTATTTCAACTGGTTTGGTTCTCGACAAAAACGGAAACAAAATGTCAAAATCTGTTCCAGAATTTTTGATAGACCCTTTTGAAATGATTGAAAAATACGGCTCAGACCCATTGCGATGGTATATGATTACAAATGCAAGAGCTTGGGATAACTTGAAATTCGATACTGCTGGAATAGAAGAAGTTAAAAGAAAATTTTTTGGAACTTTATACAATACATATTCATTTTTTGCATTATACGCAAACGTAGATAATTTTTCTTTCGAAGAAGAAAAAATCCCAGTTGAGCAACGTCCAGAAGTAGATAAATGGATAATTTCTTTGCTCAACACACTTATAAAAAATGTAGAAACAGCACTCGAAAACTACGAGCCAACAAAAGCTGGTCGTTTAATTCAAGATTTTACAATAAACAACCTAAGTAATTGGTATGTAAGACTTAATAGAAAACGTTTTTGGGGACAGAAATATGATAAAGATAAAATAGCAGCATACCAAACTCTTTATACTTGTTTGGAAACAATTTCAATTCTGATGTCGCCTATTGCACCTTTTTATTCTGAATCTTTATTTAACGACCTTAATAAAGTAAGTCGCTTGCATAAAGAAGAATCTGTACATTTGGCTTGTTTCCCGATTTGCGATACAGTATTGATAAATAAAAAATTAGAGCAAAGAATGGAAATATCACAGACTATTTCATCTATGGTACTTGGCTTGCGACGAAAAAGTAAAATTAAAGTAAGACAACCATTGCAAAAAATTATGATACCAACAGTTGGTATAAATTTCCGTGAAGATGTGGAAGCAGTTAAAGATATTATCCTTGCCGAAACAAATGTTAAAGAAATTGAATACTTAAAAGACAGCTCTGGAATTATAAAGAAAAAAATTAAACCTAATTTTAGAATACTCGGCAAAAAATACGGAAGATTGATGAAAAATATCTCTGGTAAACTTTTTGGCTTATCTCACGAAGATATTAATAAATTTGAAAATGACGGCAAATATACATTAACAATCGGCAATCAAAATATTAATATTACAATTGATGAGGTAGAAATAATAACCGATGATATTCCTGGTTTGTTATCAACAGCAAAAGGAAAAATAACAGTTGCGCTTGATACCACCATCACTGATGCACTTAAATGCGAAGGTACAGCAAGAGAGCTGATTAATAAAATTCAGAATCTAAGAAAAATATCAAATCTTGATGTTACCGATAAAATAATATTGGAAATTCAAAGCCACAAAGAAGTAAACAAAGCAATTAAAAATCATAGAGAATATATTAGTTCTCAGGTTTTGGCTGACAAAATTATAACAATGGATAATTACAATAAAAATGATAACGGCATTAATTTTGTTAAAGTTGATAAGAGTATAGAATTAAATATAAAAATAACAAAAGTATGAAAAAAGAAACAGAACGAATAAATCTGAGATACTCGGACAAAGATTTGAAAATTTTTAAGAAAATAGTCCTGATAAAGTTAAAAAGAGCAAGAACTGATTTTGAATTATTAAGCAGTTCTTTATCATATAAAAATTCAAACTGTACCAACGATACATCTCCTACTTTTAAAGTTCTTGAAGAAGGAGCGAATACGCTCTCGCGCGAACAAATGGGACGCTTGGCACAGAGACAGCAAAAATTTATAGAACACCTTGACGCTGCATTAATTAGAATAGCTAACAAAACGTATGGTATTTGCAGAGAAACAGGTAAACTAATTTCTAAGGCACGTCTCAGAGCCGTGCCACATGCTACTTTGTGTATCGAAGCGAAATTGAAGCGAAATTAAAAATAAAGTGTTGCAACTTGCAGATTATTTTTGGTTTTTATTACTATTTAAAGTCAATTTTTTAATTTGCAACTTGTAATTTATAAAATATAAAAAAATTATGTCAAAGTTTTCAAAAGCACTGTTATTTGTATTATTGTTATTGTTTATTGACCAGGCAATAAAATTCTGGATAAAAACCAACATGATACTCGGAGATGAGTTCTCTGTTCTTGGAGACTGGTTTCATATTCATTTTATAGAAAATAAAGGAATGGCATTTGGTATTGAACTCGGTGGAGATTACGGAAAACTTGCGTTGAGTCTTTTTCGTATAATGGCTGTTCTCGGAATAATTTGGTATCTTTTTCAAATATCAAGGAACGGCTCAGCAAACGAAACAATCATAAGTATTTCTTTTATCCTTGCCGGAGCAATTGGAAATATCGTTGACAGCGCATTTTATGGAATAATCTTCGACTCAAGTTATAAACAAGTAGCAAGCTTTTTGCCTGAGAGTGGAGGTTACAGTAAATTCCTTCACGGAGCAGTTGTTGATATGTTCTACTTTCCTATTATAAACGGAGTATACCCAGAAAGTATTCCTTACATAGGAGGAAAAACATTTCAATTTTTTAGACCAGTTTTTAATTTTGCTGACGCTTCGATAACAACCGGTGTAATTATGATAATATTATTTAGAAAAAAATTTGTTCACGAATAAATATCAGTAAAATTAGAAAATAAAAAACTTTTGTCTTGCAATAATTTCAAATATATTGCAATATAATGTGCATTTACACAATATAGAAATTTTCATAAAATTGTCTTATATCATTAACACAAATTTCAAATTTTATATTTTATCTTATGAAAACTTTTTTTCTTAATATAAGTATTAAAAATAAATTGATGATAGGTTTTGGCATTATTGTTTTGATAATGTTTACCACAGGAATCCGAGAAGTCTTGGTACTTGAGAACCTTAACGAAAAAAGAATAAACACCTCAGATGCTTTGCGTATTACAGAGTTACTCAGAGAAATAAAATTTACAATAAATTCGGAATTTTCAGTACTCGACGAAATCAATAAAGCAAAACTGCAAAAAGACCTTGATAATGCCACCGATAAACATATTAATAATTCTAACAATATAATATCTTCCAATGAAGAAATTATCAGAAGAATTAAACCTCAAAAAGATTTTAAATTTAATATTCAAAATCGTCAAATAAGGGACTCAATTATAGATGTATCAAAAAGTTACAAAAAAGATATTGTTCCCATGTTCAACGAAATTTTGAAAAATAAAGATAACATTATTAATATTGAAAACCATTATATAGAATCTTTGCAAATTAAAACCTATGATTCTATATATAGCTTACAAACAAAACAAAATCTAATTGCAGGATTAGAAGACGGAATAAATAACCTTGAATTTCGTATTAAAGATACAGGGGCAAAATTAATAAGCAAATTACAAAACAGCGAACAACTAAGCAATGAAATAACTAATAATCTAAAAGACGAAACAAGCGAAATATTTCAATATAAATCAAATGAAACATTTATTTTTATGTTCTCTGTTATGATAATTTCTGTGCTTATTTCTTTGCTAATTTCAAAAAGTATAATTTCACCAATAGTAGAATTACATGAATATTTGAATATTCTTACAAAAGGAGAACTTCCATCTAATTTTAATGTAAGAACAGATGACGAAATAGGTGAAATGGGAATAGCCATAAATAAACTAATTGATGGATTGAAAAAAACAGCAGTCTTCTCAGCAGATATTGGAAAGAGTAATTTTGTGAGTGATTATAAACCACTTAGCTCGAACGATGTTCTTGGTAATTCTCTTTTATCTATGCGAGATAGTCTAAAATCTGCAATAGAAGAAGAAAAAAAACGTAAAATAGAAGACGCACAAAGAAATAGAACAACCGAAGGACTTGCACTGTTCGGAAATATACTTAGAAGACACACAGAAAATATTAATAAATTATCTGATGATATAATATCAAATCTTGTTAAATTTATGAACGCAAATCAGGGTGGTATTTTTATTTTAAATGACTTGGATAAGAATAATATTTATCTTGATTTACTCGGCTCGTATGCTTACAACAGAAAGAAATACATAAAAAAACAAATAAGAATAGGCGAAGGACTTGTTGGGGCTGTTGCTGTTGAAAAATATACTGTTTACATGACAGATGTCCCCGATGAATATATTGAGATTGAATCAGGAATTGGAAGTGCAAACCCTACGAGTGTTCTTATTGTTCCGATAAAGGGGGACAAAGATGTGTTGGGAGTTATCGAACTCGCCTCTTTTAACGAACTAGAAAAATATGAAATTAGTCTCGTAGAAAAAATTGCAGATAGTATATCATCGACACTTGCAACAGCTAAGATAAACACAAGAACAGCACAATTGTTAGAGAAAGCAAAAGTGCAAACACGTAGAATGAAAGAGCAGGAAGAAGAGCTATTACAAAATATAGAAGAACTTAAAGCAACAAAGGAAGAAGATGAAAAAAAAGAGAAAATTCTGCAAAAAACACTTTTTAAATTGAAAAAGACATCTAAAATTCTACAAGATAAAGATGTAAAACAGAAACAAGAAATAGAAAAACTTGTAAAACTGACAAATGAACAAATAATTGAAATAAGAAGAAGAAGTAAACTCAGCGATACAATTCTTGAAACAAGTATAAATGCAATTATAATTCTTAACAAGAACTTTGAAATAGAAATATTTAATAACTCAGCTACAAGACATTTCGGTTATACAAAAGAAGAAGCAATAGGAGAAAAAATATTCTTTATGATGCCAGAAGTTATAAAGAAAAAAATAGAAAAAAATAATAGTTATATTGAAACAGACCTAATTACTACTGGAAAAGAAGGAGTAATTTTGGATAGAAATAAATCTGAAATTCCAGTTTATTATTCTATGACAAAATTTGATTTCTCAGGAGAAGAAAAATTCTCTGTTTTCTTTAAAAATATTTCACGCGAAAAAAAATATGAAATACAACGTATGAATATTGTCGAAAAAATGATGGCTAATGAATTTGAATATGAAACAAAAATTGAAAAATTAGAAAATATATTGAAGCAAAATAATATAAAAATTACAAGTGATATAAACAAAAGTGAACTAATTGTTTGGAGCGATGAATACAGTATAAATGTTAATATTATTGACCAACAGCACAAAAGATGGATAAATATTATTAATAAATTATACAATAAATTTAGGTCGGGAAAAGCATTAGAAGACCTTATGCAAATTTTTAATGAGCTATCAGATTACACGGATTATCATTTCGGTTTTGAGGAAAAATATATGAGCGAGTTCAAATATGCAGAATTCAAAGAGCATAAAAAGAAACATAAATTATTTTTAGAACAATTGAATAATTTTAAACATGAATATTCAGACGGAAGAATAGATGTTGCTTACCGTCTGATGGCAACACTAAGAAAATGGGTAAAAATACATATTCTCGAAGATGATAAAATGTATTCTAATCTTTTTATAAAAAATGGATTGACATAATTTATAGAATCACAAACTTTTAATCTTGTTGTTTTTTTATGCTAAAGAACTTGTATAAAAATATTAAGTAGTATAGTTTTTTGTTATGTTATCGAACAATTTTTTTTATAGCTTGTTGTGCAGCTTTTTGTTCTGCAATTTTTTTAGAAATACCTTTGCCTTGTCCATAGTTTAAATTATCAATATGAATTATTGATACAAAATATTTTGAGTCAACAGATTCGTATTTAGTTGAAAATCTAACTCTTTTTTTATTTTTTTGTGACCATTCAATTATTTGACTTTTATAATTAGTATCAACATGTTTAAGTTTATTAAGATTAATATATTGAAACATAATTTTTTGTGTAATAAATTTTTTTACAAATTTATAACCTCTGTCAATAAAAATAGCTCCTATTAAAGCCTCAAATGCGTCCTCAAAAATTTTTCCTGTCAAGGTTGTACCTTTATCAATAATTATTAATTCTTTTATTCCAATTTCTTTGGCAAGTTCTGTAAGTTTTCTTCCGTTGACTATTTTTGTGCGCATTTGAGTTAAAAAACCTTCATCTGCTGTTGGAAACCTTTTGTACAAAAGCTCGCTTATTACAGCATCTAAAATAGCATCTCCAAGATATTCAAGTCGTTCATTATTCTCGTAAGCATTTAGAGAGTTATTTTTTATAACAGATTTGTGAGTAAGTGCCAATATATAATGTTTAAGTTCCTTAGGCTTAAAACCCAAAAGTTCACTTAAAGATTTTATTAAAGCTTTATTTTTTTGTCTATATGAATATTTAGCAAATAAAATAATATTTGTATTATTGGTGTTGTTTGAAAATTACTGAAACATTATGACCGCCAAAACCAAAAGTATTACTTAATGCAGCTCTTATTTTTCTCTTTTTTGCATGGTTGAACGTAAAATCAAGTTTTGAATCTATTCGCGGGTCAAGTTCGAAATGATTTATTGTTGGTGGCACAATACCATTTTTTATTGCCATAACAGAAGCGAGAGCTTCTAATGCTCCTGTTGCGCCAAGCAAATGACCGTGCATTGATTTCGTAGAACTTATACTTATTTTATAAGCATGTTCTCCAAAAACATTTTTCAGAGCTTTTGTCTCTGCAATATCGCCAAGTCCAGTAGATGTACCATGAAGGTTTACATAATCAATCTCTTCGTATTTAATATTTGCATCGTCAAGGGCATTTTTCATTACCATTGTTGCGCCTCGTCCTTCTGGATGCGGAGCTGTTATATGGTGAGCATCGGCACTAAGACCGCCACCAATAAACTCTGCATAAATTTTAGCTCCACGTTTTACAGCATGTTCGTATTCCTCTAATATAAACGCTGCACCACCTTCTCCAATAACAAAACCATCTCGTCCAACGTCAAATGGGCGTGATGCAGTTTTAGGGTCATCGTTTCTGGTTGAAATTGCACGCATCGCATTAAACCCGGCAATTCCAGCAACATTTGCAGCAGCCTCTGAACCACCAGAAATCATAATATCGACTTTGCCAAGACGAATATAATTAAAAGCATCAACCAAAGCATTTGCAGAAGACGCACAAGCAGCTACCGTTGCAAAGTTAGGACCTCTAAAATCATATTTAATTGAAATATGACCAGGGGCAATATCAGAAATTATTTTTGGAATAAAAAAAGGATTAAACCTTGGAATAAAATTGTTCAACACATAAGCCTTAATTTCATTTGTTAATGTTTCCAAACCACCAATACCAACACCCCATATCACTCCTGCTCTATCTTTATCAATTTTTTCTAAATCTAAATAAGAATCTATTACAGCTTCATCGGCAGAAATAAGAGCGTATTGTGTAAACAAATCAAGCTTTCTTGCTACAGGTTTTCTAAAATATTTAAGAGGGTTATAATTTTTTATTGTACATGCAAACTTTGTTTTGAAATCCTTAGTATCAAAACTATCTATCAATGAAGCCCCACTTACCCCGTTTATCAAACTTTGCCATGTTTCGTTTAAGTTGTTTCCAAGTGAATTTATTGTCCCAAGTCCAGTTACAACTACGCGTTTTAATTTCATATATTTTAAATATTAAAAAAAAAAAATTATAAAAGATTAAGGAACTGATAAAAAATTCCTTAATCATGCTGTGTTTTTAATTGTTTAATCGAAGTTGAACTATTTGGAATTTGCTTCAATGAATCTAATTGCATCGCCTACAGTACCAATTTTTTCGGACTGGTCATCTGGAATAGCAATATTAAATTCTTTCTCAAACTCCATTATTAATTCGACAGTGTCGAGTGAGTCAGCACCTAAATCATTTGTGAAACTTGCTGCATCTGTTACTTCTGATTCTTCAACTCCGAGCTTATCAACAATAATAGCTTTGACTCTTGAGGCAATGTCTGACATAATTTTTATTTTTTTTGTTAGTAATTAATTTTAGTAAAGTGCAAAGAAAAATAATATGTTATTAAAAAAAAAATTTCTTTACTATTTTAATATTTGTAATTTTGTATTTTATTATATTTACATATATAAAACAAATATTAAAAAATGAAAAATATTGCTGTATTTGCCTCAGGGTCAGGAACTAACGCAGAAAATATTCATAATTATTTCTTAAATAATAACTATATTAATATTAAAATTATTCTAACAAATAATAGAAAAGCTTACGTAATTGAACGTGCAAAAAAAAATAAAATATCATGTTTTGTATTTACAAATGATGATTTGTATAAAAATGAGACAGTTTTGAAGAAACTTATTCAAAATAAAATTGATTTAATTGTATTAGCTGGTTTCATTAAACTTGTTCCAGAGAACATTATTGAAAGATTTCCAAAAAAAATAATAAATATACATCCAGCATTATTGCCAAAGTATGGAGGTAAAGGTATGTTTGGCGATAGTGTTCATAAAGCTGTACTAAATGCCAAAGAAAAAAAGACTGGAATAACTGTTCATTATGTAAACAAAGAATATGATAAAGGAGAAGTTATTATGCAAAAAACAGTTCAAATTAATAACAATGATACATGCCATACGATTGCTCAAAAAGTTCATTATTTGGAATATAAATTCTATCCAAAAGTAATAGAACAAATATTAAAAAATTAATGAATTAGTTTTATTATTTTTGTAATAATAATTATTTTGATTTTAATAAAAAATATTCTACGGCAAGTCTATATGAATTTAGTCCGAATCCAGAAATGCAGCCTTTACAAAAAGGTGCAATAAATGATTTATGTCTGAACGACTCTCGTCTAAAAATATTTGAAATATGAACTTCAATAACAGGAGTTTTTATTCCAGCTATTGTGTCGGCAATTGCTATGGAGGTATGTGTGTATGCTCCAGCATTCAAAATTATTCCATCTTCTGAAAAATCTTTTGATTGGAGTTTATCTATAATTTCGCCTTCGCTGTTAGTTTGAAAATATCCAAAATCAATATCTGGATATTTTTTTATTAGATTAATAAAATAATCATCAAAAGATTGTTTGCCGTAAATATTCGTCTCGCGTTTACCTATAAGATTTAAATTAGGTCCATTTATTATAAAAAGTTTCATTATTTTTTTCTGATTTTGTTATTTAATAATTCCTTTCTTTCGTTGTTTTTTAGATTGGTAATGGTTAAAAAATAACTTCCTGATTTGTTTTTTGTAAAATACTTATTATCAGGTGTAAACAAATTCGTAATTTACTTGGTATTATAATTAAATATTTTGTCAAACATATAAATTATATTTGTTTGACAATCAAAAAAAGGCTGAAAAATAATTTCCAGCCTTAAAATGAAAAACAACAATTAATTAATTAACCTAATAAATATCTTTTAAAACTTGTAACCGATAGGTTTTTATCTATGGTTTTTAGATAATCTTTCACGGTCTGTTTATTATTTTTTATGAACTGTTGGTTCAACAAAGTATTGTCTTTGAAAAACTTATTAAGTTTACCTTTCGAAATCATTTCTGCAAGTTTTTCTGGTTTACCTTCTTGTATTGCTTGTTCTCTACCGATTTCAATTTCTTTATCTATAACATTTTGTGGAACGTCATTTTTGTCGATAGCTACTGGTGCCATTGCTGCAATTTGCATAACAACATCTTTTGCAACTTGATTATCAAAAATATTTTTATTAAATCCAGCGATAGATACTAATTTATTACCTGGGTGAATATAAACAGTGGTATATTCTGCTTCGATTTTATCAAAATATGATAGTTCGAGTTTCTCGCCAATAATACCTATCTGGTTTGTAATTTCTTCTGATATTTTTGTACCGTTAATTTCAAGTTCTTTTAGCTCGTCAAGGTTTGACGGATTTTTTTCAACAGCTATATCTAATATTTTCTGAGTAAACTTGATAAAGTCTTTATTTTTAGCGACGAAATCAGTTTCACAATTTAGTGCGACTATTATAGCTTTTGTTGAATCGCTATTTGTTTTTGCCAAAACAGCACCTTCTGAGGCATCTCTTTCGGCACGTTTACCTGCTACTTTTTGTCCTTTTTTTCTCAAAACATCTATTGCTTCTTCGAAATCACCGTTTGCTTCACCTAATGCTCTTTTACAATCCATCATTCCGGCACCAGTCATTTTTCTTAGTTTAGCAACATCTTTTGCTGATATTTTTGCCATTTTATTATCTTTTTCTATTTAATTATTTTTTGTCTCTTGGGGTTCTTCTCGCCCTTGTTTTTTTCCTTGAACTCACTCTTTTTGTTTGTCTCTGGTTTTGTTGTCTTTGATTTTGATTTTGTCTTTGTTTTGAAGCCTGAATTTTTTCTTTTTGTTCTGCTTTTCTTTCTGATATTGCTTCCATTACTACATCCGTAATTAGTCCAACTATTAGTGAAATTGATTTCGAAGCATCATCATTCGATGGAATAGCAAAATCTATTGAAGGGTCTGAATTTGTGTCGACCATTCCGAATACAGGGATATGTAATTTTTTTGCTTCGCTTACAGCAATATTTTCTTTGTTTATGTCCACAACAAATAATGCTGCTGGAAGTCTTTTCATATCAACAATACTTCCTAAGTTCTTTTCCAATTTTGCTCGTTCTCTTGCCATTTGCAGGCGTTCTCGCTTGGATATTTTTTTGAATGTGCCATCTAATGACATCTTATCGTACTGTGCCATCTTGTTGATAGCCTTTTTAATAGTCCTAAAATTTGTAAGCATTCCTCCCGACCAGCGTTCCGTAATGTACGGCATACCTGTTGGCTTCACTTTCTCTTCCACTATTTCTTTTGCCTGTTTTTTTGTTGCAACAAAAAGTATTTTCTTGTCTGATTTTACAATTTGTTTTAGTGCAGCACTAGCCTCGTCTAATTTGACTATTGTTTTATGCAAATCAATAATATGAATTCCATTACGCTCCATGAATATATAGGGAGCCATTTTAGGATTCCATTTTCTTCTCAGATGTCCAAAATGTACACCTGCATCTAATAACTCTTTAAAATCTGTTTTTGCCATTTCTATTTGTATAAGTTTACATTCTTTTAAAAACAATCATTGAGCAGTAACAAAAAGTTAGTCTCAACAATTTAGATACTAAACTGTATTATCTTTTACTGAACTGGAATTTTTTACGAGCTTTTGGCTGTCCAGGTTTTTTTCTTTCAACTTTCCGAGGATCCCTTGTTAGCAAACCTTTTTCTTTTAATGCTGGTTTGTCATCGGGGTTCAGCTTAATAAGGGCACGAGCTATTGCTAAACTTGTGGCTTCGGCTTGTCCTTTAAAACCACCACCAGACAGGTTTACCTTAATATCATACATATCCTGAACATTAAGAACTCTTAATGGTTGTTTAACTCTGTCCTTCATCTCTGGAACAGTAAAATAGTCTTCAAACTTACGCTTATTTATTACGATGTTTCCTTTGCCTTCTCTAAGATATATACGTGCAATTGATGATTTACGTCTCCCTATCGTATTTATAATATCCATTTTTTATTTGTTATTTTATTGATTTTAGATTAATCATCTCAGGATTTTGGGCTGACTGTTCATGTTTGGAACCAGTATAAACATACAAATTCCTAAAAAGTTCACGACCTAACCTATTCTTTGGTAACATTCCTTTCACAGCTCTCTCAACAAATGCCTCAGGCTTCTTCTTTATTAACTGTGAAGGAGTTGTTGTTCTTTGTCCTCCCGGATAGCCAGTATAACTGATATATTTCTTATCAGTCCATTTTTTACCAGATAATTTTACTTTTTCGGCGTTTATAACAACAACATTATCACCACAGTCAGCATGTGGTGTAAAGTTTGTTTTATGCTTTCCTCTTAAAATAATTGCAATTAATGACGATAATCTTCCAAGAGTTTCACCGTTTGCATCAACAAGCAACCATTTTTTACCAGCATTTTCTTTATTTGCAGATATTGTTTTATAACTTAAAGTGTTCACTTTCTATTTTTTTAATTAAAAATATTTTCAATTAACAATTTTTTACAAAAATCATTTTTTGGTTTGCAAAGCTACAATTATTTTATTAACAGACAATTTTTTAATAAAATTTTATTATATTTTTTTTATATATAAAATATAAATATTATATAACTTCCTTTTATTCAGCTATTTATAAAATAAAATAATTATTGAAAAAAAAATATAAAATTCATAAAATAAAAAAAATACAGAAGGTTTTTATTAAAAATTTTGTTTTTTTAGTTAAAATATTAAATTTGCATTGTTTTTATACTTAAAATATGGTCTGGATTTTAATTTATTATGCGAATAAACAGTTGTGTTTTTTTGCGTTAATCTATTTTTTTGCGTGTTTGGACGGTGTGTTCTAACCGACCTTTATAAAATAAAAATAAGTGTGTTGAAAATAACGCATAGTCGCAGAAACAAAAAAACTATTTAATCAATGT
Organism: Bacteroidales bacterium; assembly: GCA_029934515.1. Classification (GTDB taxonomy): domain Bacteria; phylum Bacteroidota; class Bacteroidia; order Bacteroidales; family JAADGE01; genus JAOZMB01. The sequence continues at coordinate 5,189 of JAOZMB010000039.1, read as the reverse complement.
TTATTCGCTATCATACAATATTTAAATTTAATCTAAAATCATTTTATATTAGTATAATACAATTTTTAATATTAAACTGTTTAATAATAATATAGTATGGCTGATAATTTTGGCGAAATTGTACAGATAATTGGACCTGTAATAGATGTTAGTTTTGAAAAATCAAATGGTAAATTGCCTGAAATTTACGATGCTCTTGAGATAAAGAGAGATAACGGAGAGATTGTTGTCGTAGAAACGGAGCAACATATTGGAGAGAATACTGTCCGGACAATAGCAATGGATTCCACAGATGGACTGGAACGAGGAATGCGTGTAAAATCAACAGGCTCGCCTATAAAAATGCCAGTAGGAGAAGCCGTTCGTGGAAGATTACTAAACGTAATAGGAGACGCAATCGATGGACTTGAAACAATTGACAAACAAGACGGCTATCCGATTCATAATAAGGCACCAGATTTTGCAGAGCTTTCAACAGAATCGGAAATCCTTTATACTGGAATAAAAGTTATAGATTTAATCGAACCTTATGCAAAAGGTGGAAAAATTGGTTTGTTTGGTGGTGCTGGAGTTGGTAAAACTGTACTTATTCAGGAACTGATAAACAATATTGCAAAAGGATACGATGGAATGTCTGTATTTGCTGGCGTAGGTGAACGTACACGTGAGGGTAATGACTTATTGCGTGAAATGATTGAATCAAAGATAGTAAAATATGGTGATAAGTTTATCGAAGACATGGAAAAAGGAGGCTGGGATTTATCGCTTGTAGATATGGAGGCTATAAAAAAATCGCAAGTTTCGATGATTTTTGGGCAAATGAACGAACCACCCGGAGCAAGAGCAAGAGTTGCATTATCGGGACTCTCTGTTGCAGAAAAATTCAGAGACGGAGACGGTAAAGGAAAAGGTAATGATATTCTTTTCTTTATTGATAATATTTTCAGATTTACACAGGCTGGTTCAGAAGTATCTGCATTGTTAGGTAGAATGCCTTCTGCTGTTGGATACCAACCAACACTTGCTACCGAAATGGGAGTTATGCAGGAAAGAATTACATCTACAAAAAATGGTTCTATAACATCTGTGCAAGCTGTTTATGTGCCAGCAGATGACCTGACAGACCCAGCACCAGCGACTACTTTTTCACATCTCGATGCAACAACCGTATTGAGCCGTAAACTTGCAGAGCTTGGAATATATCCAGCTGTTGACCCTCTGGATTCAACATCAAGAATTTTAAGTGCTGATATCGTTGGGGACGCACATTACAAAACAGCCCAGAGAGTTATAAATATTTTGCAACGTTACAAAGAACTACAAGATATTATTGCTATACTTGGAATGGACGAATTATCTGAAGAAGACAAACAAACAGTACTAAGAGCAAGACGCGTACAACGTTTCCTTTCTCAACCGTTTTTTGTAGCCGAACAATTTACAGGATTAAAAGGTGTAATGGTTCCTATCGAAGAAACAATAAAAGGGTTTAATATGATTATAGATGGAGAAGTTGACGAATATCCAGAAGCAGCATTTAACCTTGTCGGGACAATAGAAGATGCTATCGAAAAAGGTAAAAAAATATTGAGTGAAGCATAAGCCTAATTTTAGTAAATTACGAATTGGTTTACAGACTGAATTATAAATAAAAATCTGGATATGAAGCCAGAATATTGGAATATAAATTTGCACTTGAGCGGTGTTTTTACCGACCTTTATGAATAAAAGTAGGTGTGGTGAAAAACATCGCACAGGCGCAGATTGCATTTTAATATTAAAAAAACTTGGAAATTTAAAATGAAAATAGCTACTTTAATGTAACAAAATCAGTATGTTATAAATATTTTTATTATAAATTTATAAATTCTAAATTTTATCATTTACAATATCGAGGATTTCTTTTTCGAGTTTCATTGCATTTTCTTCTATAATTTTTGCCTGTTGCATTATATCTGTTACAATTTTTTTATCATCTAATCCTCCAGTATTAATTTTTATGTTAAGAAATGCTCCTGAAACAGCAGCACGCATTGCAAGTGCTCCTACTCCTGCATCACTAATCGATGCTGGCAAACCAATTTTTGCCATTGCTTTTAGAATATCCATTGATTCATAAGCAATTTTCATTACCTTGAAAGGCACTTCGATAGCATATTTTGTTGCTTCTTGAATTGCATCTAATCTTTTTTGTTTTTCGTTGTTAGATGTTTTTGGCATTTTAAAGGCTTTCATTATTTTATTAAAAGCGCTAGTATCCTCGTCAACCAAATCCAGAAGAGCTTTGCATGAAGCCTGTCCTTTTTCAGCCCAATCGGAATATACTTCCCAGCGGTCGTCCCAGCCTCTTTTGTGCGAAGACAAATTAGCAACCATCGTACCAAGTGCAGCGCCAAGTGCAGCCATATATGCAGCTATAGAACCTCCGCCAGGTGCCGGTGATTCCGATGCTGTTGCATTAACAAATTCTTTCAAATCCATATCAGCCAAAGGTCTTTTTGTATTTTCGTCAAGCAGATATTCAATAATTCTTTCCTTCGGAACAAAAGGTTTTAATTCATCTAAGCCAAGCGATTTTACTGCAATTTTAATAATTTCGTCTTCCGATATTCCCAAAGAACGTTTTTGTTTTTTTAGAAAATATTTCCCTGCATCGAGCATAGCCTGAAGCGGAATTAAGCCTACAAGCTCTGAACCAGTAACTTTTATTCCACGCATTCTTGCTTTATTTTCAACCTCATCAAAAGCCTTATGTACTGGTGTAACCGTTATATCTGTTAAGTTCATTGATATTTGAGCTATTCCGTACTCCTCGATGTACCAACCAATTGCTTTTACTTTTTTTAGCGACCCAGATATTCTTAGAGTTTTGCCGTTCTTGTCTTTAATAATTTTGCCTGTAATTTTTCCGCCTTCTCTTTTTACGCGTCCGTTCTCGCGCACATCAAATGCTACAGCGTTTGCTCTTCGTGTAGATGTTGTGTTAAGATTTACATTGTAGGCTACAAGAAAATTTCTTGCACCAACTGCTGTCGCTCCAGATTTTGCATTAAAATCGATAGTACCAAAATCTGGTTTCCACTCTGGGTTTTGTAATTTTTTTTTCAAACCTTCGTATTCACCTGAGCGGCAATTTGCAAGGTTTTTTCTTTTATTTTCAAAAGCAGCAAACTCATAACAGTAAATAGCAATATTTAATTCTTCGCCAGCCTTCTTTGCCAACTTCCTTGCATAAACAACTGTCTCTTCCATTGTTATATTTGCAATAGGAACAAACGGACAAACATCAGTTGCACCAAAACGTGGGTGTTCTCCTTGATGTTTTCTCATATCAATAACTTCTGAAGCCTTTTTTATTGCAAGAAAAGCAGCCTCAACAACCGCTTCTGGTGTTCCCACAAAAGTAACAACAGTTCTATTTGTTGCTTTACCAGGATCCACATCAAGTAATTTCACTCCTTCAACAGTTTCTATTTCATCTGTGATTTGTTTTATTACAGTAATATCACGACCTTCACTGAAATTAGGTACGCATTCTATTAATTGCGTCATATTTTTATTTGTTTTTGTTAAAATTCTGAATTTATATATTTAATCCTAAATTATTTTTAAAACCTCTTTTTTAACCCATCCATCTTTTCCGTCTGATAATTTAATCTCATACCAATCATTTGATTCTTCTTCTATTCTTACTTTCAAACCTTCGTGTATATTGAATAAATCAGAAGCATCTTCCACTGGTGAGCTTTTTACCCAAACGGAATGTGTAAAAATTATTGCTGTATTATTTGCCATAAGGTTTGAATATTGTACTCTTGCAAATACAAAAGTTGTTAAAGAAAACATAAATATTAATATTCCTAATAAGAAGCTTATTTTCTTTACTTTACGTATTTTTGAGAATAGAAATAATATTATTGCCAAGAGCGATAAAATAAAAGCAGTCAGGCTTGTATATGCCCAAAAACTTACAGATTCGGAATTTATAATATTTTTTATAACTCTAATTAACACAAATTCAGGTATTTTCTGTATTTTATCCTGAATTTTTAATTCTGCTTTTTCAAGATTATGTTCTATTTCATTGTCTCCGGGTAGCAAAATTTTTGCTTTTTCGTAATAATAAATGGAATATGTAAATTTATTTGAACGATAATAAGAATTTGCAATATTGAAATATAATTCTGGCGACTCAAATCCAGAGTTAATAATTTTTTCATAATTTTCAATAGCATCATCATATTTTCCAGACGCATAATATTTGTTTCCATCGTTAAAGAAACGTATGTTTTTATCTTCTTGGGCAAACATAATAAGATTGATAGAAATAAAAAATATTAACAAAAATGGTGTTTTTTTCATGGTAATTGTTTTTAGTTTTTAGTTCTTAGTTTTTAGTTTTTAGTTTTTAGTTTTTTTTTAGTTCTTAGTTTTTAGTTTTTAGTTCTTAGTTTTTAGTTTTTAGTTTTTTTTTAGTTTTTAGTTTTTAGTTTTTAGTTTTTAGTTCTTAGTTTTTAGTTCTTAGTTTTTAGTTGTTTTTGCGCTGGGGCGGTGAAAAAACAGCACAGGCGCAGACTAACCACTAATAACTAAAACTCTGACAGTAACATATTATCAGGGCTTAGTTTTTTTATTTTATTATCTGCCTGTGTAAAAAGAAGGAGTCCTTTTTGATGTGTATATTCTTTGGCATATTTATCAAAACAAAAAGCCGCCATGCCACCATTGATTGTATAATCTTTAAATTCTTGGAAGAGTTGTTTAAATTTAGGTAATTGCTTATCGTAAAATTTAATTACATTATCTGTTGTTAATTTATATTTAACTTCTATTACCATTATTTTGGTGCTGTTTACCATAACAATATCATACTCGCCTTCTAATTTACCTAATTTTCGTTTCTTGTTGGAATCTATATAATTATATTTAATATTAGATACCTCCATCATCGAAGAAAAACAGTTGTAAAAAAACTCCTCTGCAAAATCACCATTACTTTTACTGATACCTCCGATTTGTTGATTTAGTTCTTTAAATTTTTTATCGGTATCCTGAAATTTCGCACTCAACATTGCATCATTCTCTTTTTGAATAATTATTAGTTCGCGCAACATTGCATCAGTCTCTTTTCGACTAATTGCATTCTCTTTTTGACTAATTATTAGTTCGCGCAACATTGCATCAGTCTC
>JAOZMB010000038.1 GCA_029934515.1 Bacteroidales bacterium | reverse complement strand
TATCAGGTGTAAACCAATTCGTAATTCATAATTTATAATTCGTAATTTACTAAGCCTTAACTGTATGCAATAAAATCAATTTTAATGGTAAACTTTACATTTTAGTTATTAAAACTGTAAAAATAAAACTTATATTTAATATCTCTGCTAAATAAGAAAATAAATTTGTTATTTGCAAAAAAAGGTTACAGAGTATAATGAATTAAGATTAGGGAACATAAAATTCATATATAAAGGCTCCTTGTTCGGGAACAGAAAAATATTTTTGATTAAGAGTATCACATTCTTCTTTCCAACGTTCTATTCGTAAAGGTTTGTTTGAGGAATCAAATATTATCAAGTCTGGTTTGTAAAGTTCCAAAATATCTTTAATATAAATATAAATATTATTGCTTAAAATAATATAATTTAGATGCAGTCTTTTCTTTGAATTATAATTAATTTGGTTTTTATCGTTAATAATTAACATTTTTTTGTTGGCAAAAAAGAGATAATTATTGTGTCGGTAGAAATCATTTTTTTTTAAATATAAAAAATTTTTGAAATCAATAGGTAAAACAGAATCGGTATTATGTTTTATAAAATTATTATAAGTGGCAAAATCCAAACTTTTTTTATTAAACAATGAACTATCGCAAAGAATTATATTGTTCTCATTAGAAATAAAATTAACAGCACAATGTTTGTTTATATTGTAAACAAAGATACTTTTATTTTTTGCCAATCCGTATTTTTTAACAATTCCAGACAAAATTAATATCGAAACAAAAAAAAGTGCAAGCTGAAGAAAACGAACTTTATAAAAAAATAAAAATATAGACAATAAGATAATTATTATATAAATAATAAAGACATCAGCGAGACTTATAGAAATATTTTCTATAACAGCAAAAGGTAATTTCTCTATCAATTCTACAGAAAAATTCAGCACTTTCACAAGGAACTTTAAAATACCTGCAACAAAATCTGATACGTAAGGAATAAAAGATGTTATGAATAGTAATCCAGCCGAATAAATAATTAAAAAAGTTGCTGGAATTACTATTAAATTAGTAAGTATAAACCAGTTAGGGAATATATGAAAATAATATAAAGCAATTGGTGCTGTTCCTATCTGAGCTGCAATTGATACGCTTATGAGTAACCAAATTTTGAATAATATTTTATTGCGAATGATAAAAATATTTTCGATTTTTGGTTGCAAATACACAATTGATAAAACAGCAATATATGATAATTGGAAACCTACTGATTTGATTAAATAAGGGTTGATTACTAATAAAAGAAATGCCGATGCGCCAAGTGAATTATAGATATTTATAGTTCTGCTCAATGTTGCTCCCACTATAAAAAACGAAAACATAATAGAAGCTCTTCTAACAGATGGCGATAGTCCAGATAAAAGCGCAAAGAACCACAAGGAGAACAATAGAATCACGGCTTTTATAAATTTCCCGTAGTTGTATTTTCTAATTTTTAGTTTGTCGAGAAACGAAAAAATATAGTTTAATACAAAATATATTATACCAACATGCAAACCAGAAACGGCAAGAATATGCATAGCTCCAGAGGAAACATAAGAGCGTTGTGTTTCTTCTGTAAGTTCACTTTTATCGCCAAGTGTAAGAGCAGATAAGACAGCAAGATCCTGTCCATTAATTGAAAAATTTTTATATATTTGTTTTAATTTTTTTCTTAGTTTGCCTGCAAACGAAAATATTGAACTTGCTTTGTTATGTTCCAAAATTCTCCAACTACCTGACTTCAAGTACATTTGTTCTATTATACTTTTTCCGAAAAGATATTTTTTATGGTCAAACTCATGCGGATTTCCTGGATTTTTTACATTGCGAGGTCTTCCAGAAAAAATTATTTTGTCGCCGTATGTTAATTTATTTGTAAGGCTGTCTTTTTGTATGTAAGTGATAATTTTTGAAGAACCTGTATATTTTATACTATCTGAAAGAACCTGATTTATTTTCAATAATGTTTTAAAAGTATTTTTTTTTTCTTCTGGGAACTCACTGATTATTGCAGTTGCAATTATTTGTTTATCTGTAAATTGAAATTTTTTTGCTGTATTTAAGTTTGTTAATATTGCACCGAAAGCAAAAAATATTATACTTATAATTGTACCAAACAAAAATCTGAAATTGTAAACACCAGCGTAAAATTTGTTGATTAAAAACCAAATTATCAGAGAAATTATTATAAAATATATAAAATATTCAAGTCTTATATTGAACTCAATCTGGAACAAAATACCGATAATAAGAGGTACAAGCAATCTCAATAATGGAAGTTGTCGAAGCTCTTGAACAAAATTAAAAGGCATATTGTAATTTAATTAAGAATAAAATAGTATGTTCTTATAACAATAGTTCGTTAATCTTCTCAAAAACCTAACGAACTATTGCTAATGAAATACTTATTAATTAATCTATATTTTACGGTTTGCTATTTTACATATTTAACCGAAAGAAATAATGGAATATTAATTTTTAAACTCTATACTCATATTTTACTTTTTCAAGTTCTTTGTTTGCTTTTACTATTTTTTGTTCCATATTTTTCTTGTATTTTTTCACTTTTTCGAGTACTTCTGGGTCACCAGTTGCAAGTATTTGGACGGCAAGTATTCCAGCATTTCCAGCACCATCAAGTCCGACTGTCGCCACTGGTATTCCTGGTGGCATCTGAAGAATTGACAAAATTGAATCCCAGCCGTCAATTGAAATTGAGGCATTAATTGGAACTCCAATAACAGGAATAGGAGTCAATGCAGCCATTACACCAGGCAAATGAGCGGCTCCTCCAGCGCCTGCAATAATTACACGTATTCCTCTGTCGTATGCATTTTTTGCAAATTCCATAGCTTGTGCTGGAGTCCGGTGAGCAGACAAGGCATTAATTTCAAATGGAATCTCAAAACCATTTAAAATATCAGCAGCTTTCTTCATAATAGGCAAGTCTGATGTACTGCCCATAATAATACTAATCCTTGGAGTTCTTAAATTCATATTTTAATAATTATGTAAATAATATGTTTTAATATAAGAGAGACAAAATTATAAAGAAAATAATTTTTATCAAAAAAAATCACAAATATTTTAGGCTACATACATAAATTTGGACATCTAATAATTTGAAATTGTCAAAAATATTCACTTTGTAAGACAATCGTACAATAAAAAATTTCTTGAATTGGGCTATATGAGAGCATAATAAATTTAAAAAATTAAACGAACTATTGGTTTAGAGAGTAACAAATATTATTTTACTTCAAAATTCTTATCCTTGCATCTACTGTTATTATATTATTTTCAGTTCCAAGCAATGGGTTCATATCAAGTTCTTTTATTTCAGGAGCGATTTCCAAAAGTGCTGATAATCTTGTCAATATATCTGCAAATTTATCTTCATTTATTCCTTTTTGTCCTCTAACACCTTCGAACAAACTGTATGATTTTAATGATTTAATCATTTTTTTTGCGATATTTTTGTCAATCGGTGATAGTTCTGTTGCTACATCTTTTAGAATTTCGATATAAATTCCGCCAAGTCCCGCTAGTATTAAATGACCAAATTTATCTTCGTATTTAGCTCCAGCAAAAAGTTCTGTACCAGACGACAGGTATTGTTGTAATAATATTCCAGAAGTATCTTTTATTTGTATCATCCTTTCGAACTCTTCAATAAGTTGTTTTTCATTTTTTACATTAAGTACAACTCCGCCAACATCAGATTTATGAACTGGTCCAACAACTTTCATAACAATTGGATAAGTTATATTTTTAGCATATTTTATACAAGTTTCGAGACTATCGGCAACAGCTTCTTTTACTCTATTAATTCCAGCTGCATCGAGTAGTCCTTGTACGTTCTGTGGCGACAGATAACCATTGTTTGAGTTTTCTATAATCTTTCTGACTGTAATTTTGTCAATATCAGGTAATTCAATTTGTTTATTTGTTGGTTTTGGCGTATTAAATATTTTTGAAATTGCATTGCCCAGCAGTACTTCTTCTGGAAAAAATGTTAGACCTGTCGAAATAAATTCATCTATTTCTTTTTTTGCCATATTTATAGACGGCAAAACGGGATAAATTGGTTTTTTACAGCTTTTAATTTTTTCTTCGATAATTTTATAAGCATCAAATACTTTTGTTAATCCGGGAGTTCCAAAAATAACAATCATTGCATCAATATTATAGAAATAATTTTCACAATAATCAATTATTAAACCGAGTTGCTCGGCTGTTCCTGTTGCGAGAAAATCTATTGGATTCGTAACCGATGAGCCTGAAAATAGTTTTTCCAACAAATTTTTACTTTGTGAGTTATTTATCTCTGGAACGTTCAAATTACCTTTTTCAAGCGCATCACTAAGCATAACAGCTGGGCCTCCTGCATGAGTTATTATAGCAATATTTTTTCCTTTTAACTCTGGATACATAAATGCGGAAGCTACATTTATTAGTTCCAATCTACTGTTGCATCTAACAATTCCAGCTTTTTTAAAAAGCGCATCAACAGCAAGGTCGGAAGTAGCTAGTGCTCCCGTGTGTGATGATGCTGCACGACTTCCTGCATTCGAACAACCAGATTTTATTGCAGCTATTTTACATCCTTTTCGTATTAGTGAACTTGCATGTTTCAATAATTTTTTAGGGTTTTCTATTTGTTCGAGATAAAGCATTTTCACTGTCGGACTTGTCTTCTTATCAAATGAATTATCCATATATTCAAGGACTTCTTCTACACCTGTCTGCGCACTGTTTCCTACAGAATAAACATTTGCAAAACGTAATCCAGCAGGAATACCAAGTTCCATTATAAAAACAGCTGTTGCCCCAGACCCGGAAATAAAATCTACACCTTTTTTGTCTAATTTTGGAACTGGCGATGTAAAAACACCATGATAATTCGGAGTCAGCATACCTATCCCGTTTGGTCCTATTAAAACTCCTCCTACTCTATTTACAGTATTTACAATTTTTTGTTCCCATTCAGCTCCTTTCTTACTTGTTTCACTAAATCCAGCTGATAATATTATAAATGCTTTAGTTTTTTTGTTATCAGTAAGAATTTTTACTGTCTTCGGACAAAATTTTGCTGGTATTGCTAAAATAGCCAAATCTGTTTCAGGCAAATCATTTATATTTTTAAACGATTTAATTCCCTGAACAACATCTTTTTTAGGATTAGAAACATATAATTTGCCATTATATTTTCCTTTAATAATATTATATAAAATTTTTCCTCCTGGTTTATGTATATCATCAGAACCGCCAACTATTACAATACTTGCTGGCTTTAACAGTTGATTATTTATCATAATTTTATTTTTATTTTATTTTTTTTGCAAATATAAATAAATTTTGTAAATGTTAAAAAATAAAAATAAATATTTCTCTTTTAATAAGGCAAACGCATCAAAATATTTAAGTGCTGAAAATCAATGAATTACTATTTTGAAAATAGTGAATTTTAATCTTTCTAATAACTAACAATGAAGGTTTTTTTGATTTCTATAAACTTAATAAAATAGTAATAATTATTTAACTAATTTGTAATATACATAATATTTTTTTGCAGTATAATTTTTAATCAATATTTGAGTTCAGCATAAAAATGTTTTGTCTTTGATTTAATATTATTAATCTAATAATGTATTTTGTTACATTCATTAAAAATAATAAATTTTTTACACTGAATAAATATTTCATTTAATAAAAAAACATGAGAAAAATTATTGTATTATTAATTTTTGTAGGGGCGATAAAGTTCTTGTATTCACAAGAACAAGAACAAGACACAGAGTTTAAGACTTCTGGAAAAACTTTTGTAAAGGTGTTTACAAATTATCACAGCACTTTTTCAGATAATGAAACACACAATGCTTTTGAAATTCAAAGAGCATATCTCGGTTATGGTTTTAAATTGAGCAAGGAGTTATCAGGGAAAGTAACATTAGATGTAGGAAATCCAAAAGACGATGGAAAATTAATGATGACAGCATTCTTAAAAAATGCTTATTTTCAATACAAAAAAAATGGTTTGAAAATTAAATTTGGACTTATTGGTCGTTATCAATTTAAAATGCAGGAAAAATTATGGGAAGGTAGGTATTTGTATAAATCATATATGGACGAATATAAATTCGGCTCAAGTGCAGACCTTGGAACATTTATTAGTTACAAAATACATGATGTGATAAGTGTCGATGCCTCAATTGAAAATGGAGACGGATATAAATCTATCGAACTTGACAGTATTTTTAAATATAGTAGCGGTATTACAATTACACCAATTAAAGGATTAAATATTCGTGGATATACTGATTATATTGGTAAAGAAGATGCTCAGCAAACTTATGCTGGATATATCGGATATAGTGTTAAATTTCTAAAAATCGGTGCAGAGTATAATTACCAGTTAAATAATAAATTTAATACAGATAATAATTGGGGTGGTTATTCATTTTATGCTTCTTATAAATTTGGAAAATTAAGAGCATTCGGAAGATACGACAAATTAAAATCAACAACAGTAGATGGTGAAATAGACAATTGGAATTATAAGAAAGACGGACAAGCAATATTAGCTGGATTAGAGTTTATTCCTTTAAAAGGACTTACAATTTCACCTAATTATCAAGCATGGATATATGACAATGATGCTCATGTAAGACATTCAGTATATTTAAGTTGTGAAATAAAATTTTAAAAAATTGTTTATTTTAATCAAATATTAAATATTTAAATTAATTAAATTAAAAAAAAATGAAAAGTATTTTATCTATTTTAACAGTTGCATTATTTTTATTTTCATGTGGAGGAAACAATAACACAGAAAACAATGACAACAAAAAAGTAAGCATCACAGCAGCAGGAGCTACATTTCCTTTGCCTTTTTATAACCTTTCGTTCAAAAAATATACAAAATCGGAAGGAACTTTGCTTACATACGGAGGCATAGGCTCAGGTGGCGGAATAAGAAGTTTAAAAGATAAAGTTGTTGATTTTGGAGCAACAGACGCTTTCTTAAATGATAAAAAAGAAGCAGAAATGCCAGCAAAAATTGTTCACATACCAACTTGTATAGGAGCAGTTGTAATAGCTTATAACTTACCAGGAGTTGAAAATTTAAAACTGACAAACAGTAACCTCGAAATGATTTTCTTGGGAACAATCACAAAATGGAACGATGAAAGTTTAAAAAAATCGAACCCAGACATTAAACTTCCTAATATGGATATTACTTTTGTGCATCGCTCGGACGGAAGCGGAACAACATATATTTTTAGCGATTACATGACAAAAATAAGTGAAATATGGAACAAAAAAGTAGGAAAAGGAAAATCACTTAAATGGCCAATAGGAATAGGGGCAAAAGGGAATCCCGGGGTAGCTGGAACTATTAAACAAACAGAAGGAGCAATAGGATATATAGGCTCAGAATTTGCTTTTGCACAAAAAATCGCTTATGCAAAAGTGCAAAATAGCGCCGGCAATTATATCGAACCTTCACTTGAATCAATCAGTGCTGCTGCAAAAGGAAATATCCCAGAAAATACAAAAATAATGCTCACAAACTCATCAAATAATGATGCTTATCCAATTTGCGGATTTACATGGCTTATTTTATATAAAGAACAAAAATACAATGACAGAAGCAAAAAACAAGCAGAAGAATTATTGAAATTCCTACACTGGATAATAGACAAAGAGGCACAAGCACTAGCACAACAAGTAAATTATGCCGCATTACCAGAAAAAGCTATATTAAATGCAAAAAAAATATTAAAATCTATAACATATAATGGGGAAAAAATGTAAAATGTAGAATGGAGAATTTAGAATTTAGAATGTAGAATTTAGAATGGAGAATGTAAAATGTAGAATGTAAAATGTAGAATTAAAGAATTATGAGCGAAAAAATAACAAAAATAATATTATTTATTGCATCTTTTATAATAGTAATTATTTCAGCAGGAATGGTATTGTCTTTAATGAGCGGTGCCGCTCCTGCATTTAAAGAATTTGGTTTTAAATTTATAATCTCTACTGAATGGAACCCAACAGAAGGAAAAGAACAATACGGTGCTTTACAATTTATTGCAGGAACAATTATTACTTCAATAATTGCAATAATAATCTGTTTACCACTTGCATTTTCAACTTCTTTGTTTATAGGTGAATATTTCAGAGGTACAAAACTTGCAAAAATTATAGGAACTATGGTTGATATGCTTGCAGGAATTCCTTCTATTGTTTACGGTTTGTGGGGGTTTTATGTGCTTCGTCCATTGATTGTTGATCTAGGATTCAATGCACAAGGTTTCGGAATAATTACAGCAGGAATAATTCTCGCAATTATGATAATTCCTTACGCAACCTCTATAAGCACAGAAATAATAAAAATGGTATCAAACGAACTTAAAGAAGCTGCGTACTCGCTCGGAGCAACTCAAAAAGATGTTATTATGGCTGTTGTAATTCCAGAAGCGCGTTCAGGTATTTTTACAAGTTACATACTTGCATTCGGAAGAGCAATAGGAGAAACAATGGCTGTTACAATGCTGATAGGAAACACAAATATAATTCCGAAAAGCATATTTGACACAGGTAATACAATGGCTAGTGTTATAGCAAATCAATTTGGTGAAGCAGACGGACTAAAATTAAGTTCGTTAATTGCAATTGGATTAATATTATTTGTAATAACTGGACTTATAAACGGTCTCGGAAAAATAATGATTAAACAATTTAATTAAAACCTGAAATTAAAAATTAAAAAATTGGAAAGAGTAATTAAAGATAAAATATTTAAAGGATTTGTTATTTTGTTTGCATTTATAACAATATCGCCTATAATAATGATAATTTATAAACTTGTTATTAAAGGTTATAGACAAATAAATATCAACTTTTTTATGCAAAACGCACCAGATACTTATGAAGCTATGATTGCATTAAATGCAGGTAAAATTATACCAGGAGGAATACTGAACGGAATAACAGGAACATTATTTATGGTAATAATTGCATCTACAATAGCTATTCCTATAGGTTTACTTATTGGTGTTTTTTTATATGAAAATAAAAATAAATTTTATGCAAATATTGTAAGAGATATAACAGATATTTTACAAGGAGTACCATCAATTGTGCTAGGATTGATTGCGTATTTTTGGGTAGTAAAAAGTATTACAAATGGGTTCTCGGCACTTGCAGGAAGTGTAGCACTTGCAATTATGATGATGCCTCTGATAATAAGGTCAACAGAAGAAACTTTAAAAATGATACCTGAAACTATAAAAGAAGCTGGCTTTGCACTTGGAGTCCCATATCATAAAATAATTTTAAGGATACTTATACCAACTAGTTTCAGTGGGCTTTTGACAGGTAGTTTGCTCGCAATATCACGTATTATCGGAGAAACAGCACCACTAATGCTAACTGCTCTGGGAAGTTCTATCGTAAATCTTAATATCGAAAAACCAACAAGTGCAGTACCACTTCTTATTTGGGAATTTTATAATGACCCTAATATGGTCGACCTTGTATGGTCATCATCTTTATTTCTTATGGGATTCGTTCTATTTCTAAATATATTATCTAAATCTTTAAATGGAGAATGTAGAATGTAGAATGTAGAATGTAGAATGTAGAATGGAGAATTTTATATTATAAATAAAAAAAAATGAAAGACCTAATCATAAAAATAGAAAATCCAGTTTTGGATATAAAAAATTTATCTATATCTTATAACAAAGGAAAATACGCAGTAACAAATGTAAATGCAGGTGTAAAAAAAAATAGTGTTACCGCAATTATGGGTCCATCTGGATGTGGTAAAAGCACGCTTCTAAGAGCAATAAATAGAATGCACGAACTTTATCCAAATATTGAAGTAAAAGGAAAAATCTTTTTAAATAATAATGATATTTTTTTAATGTCGAGCATAGAAATAAGACGTAAAATAGGTATGGTCTTTCAACGTCCAAATCCTTTTCCTACAATGAGTATTTATGATAACGTAATAGCAGGATACAAATTGAACGGAATTAGATTGAAAAAAAATAAAAAAGATGAAATAGTTGAAAAATCCCTAAAAGATGTAGTACTTTGGAATGAAGTTAAAAATAGTCTGAAGAAAAAAGGAACTTTTTTATCCGGAGGACAACAGCAAAGATTATGTATCGCTAGAGCATTGGCATTTAAACCAGACGTAATTTTACTCGACGAACCAACATCAGCACTAGACCCAATAGCTACAAAAAAAGTCGAACAATTGTTAATAAAACTTAAAGAAAATTATACAATACTGCTCGTTACACATAACATGTCGCAAGCAGCACGAATGTCGGATTACTCAATGTTTATGTACCTAGGAGAACTAGTAGAATACGGTAAAACAAAAAAATTGTTTATAAATCCAGTAGATAAAAGAACAGAAGAATATCTAACAGGTAAATTTAGTTGAAAAATGTAGAATGTAAAATAAAAAATGTAAAATAAAAAATATGAAAGATAAAGCCATCAAAAATATTATCAGCGAATTTGAAAAATTATCAAATTTAATATTCTCACAATTAGATAATTTAAACGATTATTTCGAAACAAATAATAATGAATTATCAAATAAAATATTGATAAAAATAGAAGAAACAGAATATTTAATAAATAAATTTGAAGTTAATCTGGATAATCAAATAATAAAAACAGTAGTATTATACAAACCAGTAGCATCAGATTTAAGACAAATATTTGCCGTTTATCGTATGACAATTAACCTGGAACGAATCGGAGACCTAATAATAAAAATTGCAAATTATGTTTTGAAAGTTAATGACTCTGAATTTTATGGAAATTCTGCGCCAATGCTTTCTAAAATGTTAAAACTTGCAATAGAAAACCTGAAATTGTCATTATTATCATTTTTTAAAGCAGATAAAGACCCAGCAATAAGAGCAATAAAAAATGATAAAGATATTAATAACATGAATAAAAAAATCCTTAATAAATCTATGAAGAAAAACGGATTAGAAAAAAAAATGAGACTATTAATACTAAACCTGTCAGATATAAGAACAATCGTCTCTGCAATTGAAAGAATAGGAGACCAAGCTTCAAATATTGCTGAATCATCAATATATGCAACAATCGGAGCAATTGTTAGACATAAAGACTTTCAATAAAAATAATTATGAATGAAAAACAAAAAATACTGATAGTAGACGACGAAGAAGATATTTGTGAAATACTTCAATTTAATTTAAAAAGTGAAGGCTATGAAACTGAAATTGCACTATCAGCTGAAGAAGTTATAACAAACAAAAAAATTGAATCGTTTGACTTAATTCTGCTCGATGTAATGATGGAAAAAATGTCGGGATTCCAACTAGCAGAAAAAATTCGTAAAGAAATGTTATTAAAAATTCCTATAATTTTTCTTACAGCTAAAACAACTGAAAATAATCTATTGACAGGTTTTAGAGTGGGAGGAGATGATTATATAAAAAAACCATTTTCAATTAATGAAGTTATTGTAAGAATTAAAGCTGTTCTAAAAAGATATAAAAGAAAAATATCAAATGATAATTTTATTTATAAGATAGACAAGTTAATATTGAATTATGATAATAAAATAATCAAAATTGATAACAAAAGAATAGCTCTTACTAAAAAAGAATTTGAGATACTTGCACTTTTCGTTAAAAAACCTGAAAAAATATTTTCAAGATATGAAATAATGCAAAAAATATGGAACTACGATACTTTTGTTACAGACAGAACTGTTGATGTTCATATAACAAGAATAAGAAAAAAAATAGGTAAATACGGAAAATTTATCAAAAGTAAGACTGGATACGGTTATTCTTTTGAACCAATATAAATGAACAGGATAATAAATTTAAAATTATATTATACAAAAAAAATATAAAATTATGATTAGAAAATTAAGCTTTCGTAAAAAAATATTTTCTTATTTTACTGTAATATTTATTATTTTTACAGTATTTGTATTATTGTTTCAATATCAAAGAGAAAAAGAATTTAAAAAAGAAATACACGAACAAAAATTAAACAATATTATTGAAATTGCTAATAAATATATCAATAATAATGATTTATCAAAAAACAAAAATTACAGATTGATTGATTCTATAAAAACAATTATTCCTAATAATATAAGAATAACTGTAATTAATCCAACTGGAATTGTATTATATGACAATAAAGTCGAAGACTTTGAAAAAATGGAGAACCATCTGCAACGTCCAGAAATACAAGAATCTGTTGTTTCAGATTTCGGTGCAAATATTAGAAAATCAAAAACAACCGGAAAAAAATATTACTATTATTCGAAATATTACACAGACTATTTTATAAGAACGGCAACAGTTTACGATATTGAAATTAAGAAAAAATTGAAAGCTGAAAATATGTCTTTAATATATATATGCTCGTTATTTACAATTTTATTGCTTGTTTTGTTGTTTGTGACAAAAAATATTAGCAAAACAATTAGCAAACTAAAAGACTTTACAATAAAATTAAATGCCGGTAAAAAATACGATAAAGAAGCAATATTCCCAAATGATGAATTAGGTACAATTAGTAAACAAATGATTGTTATTTATGATAAACTGAACAATGCTAAAGAAAAAATAACACTTGCAAACGATAAACTATTCTCGCACCTACAAGCACTAAACGAAGGAATTGCTTTTTTTTCGTTAGATAAAAAACATTTACTGTCAAATAATAATTTTATTAAATATATGAACTTTATTGCTGATAAATCAACCATCAATCCAGAGTTTTTTTTTAAACTTAAATATGCTGAAAGTTTAATTAATTATATTGACATGAAAATAAATAAAAACGTTATAGTAAATCCAGATAATTTACCTTCTTTTGAAATTGATATACAAAAAGACGGAAAATATTTTAATATATGGTGTACAATATTTCATGATAAAAGTTTTGAAATAGTCATTAAAGACACGACTAAATTAAAAAAACGAAAATTACTGAAACAACAAATAACTTCAAATATTGCTCATGAACTTAAAACTCCAGTCACAACAATAATGGGTTATCTCGAAACTCTAAATCGAAATATATTACAAGAAGAAAAACAAAAATATTTTATCTCAAAAGCTTATATACAGGCAAACAGATTGTCAGAGCTGATAGAAGATATAGCTGTTTTGAATAAAATAGAAGAATCAAGAGAATTGTTTAAATTTGAGAAAATAAATTTGATAAATATTATAAATGATGTTATTGATAATATAAAAATACGACTATATGAAAAGAAAATAACAGTAAATATTGAGATACAAAAAGAACTAATAATCTTCGCTAATAAATCATTGTTATTTTCAATATTTTTTAATTTAACTGATAATGCAATAAAATATGGAGGCGAAAATATTCAAATTGATATTAAAAAATATAATGAAGACAAAAAATTATTTTACTTCTCTTTTGCAAACACAGGAAACAGTATTGATAAAAAATACTTAACTCGAATATTTGAACGCTTTTACCGTATTGAAGCAGGACGCTCTCGAAAAACAGGAGGAACAGGACTTGGTTTATCAATTGTGAAAAATGCAATCGAACTACACTCAGGTAAAATATCTGCTAATAATAACAACGAAACAGGTGTGAAATTTTTGTTTACTTTGGCAAAATAAATGGAGAATGTAGAATGTAGAATGGAGAATGTAAAATGTAGAATGGAGAATGTAAAATGTAAAATGTAAAATGTAAAATGTAGAATGTAAAATGTAGAATAGAGAATGGAGATCTGCCTATGCTGTGTTTTTACCACACTTTTTTTTTATAAAAGTCGGTAAAAACATCGTCCAAATGCAAAACACTTAAATATTTTGATGCCTCTGCACTATGATTTTAATAATAATTTTCTGTTGTCTTTATATATTTTATATACTTTTGTAATAATTTATTTGTTCAATAAATATTTTATTTAAAATTATTAAAATATATGAATAATATTCAAAAAACAATATTAAACAGTTATTCACAAATATTCTTCGCCGAGAACCAGCCTTTTGCCACAATATTGATGCTTGTAAGTTTCTTCGATTTTTGGTCTGGTGTATGTGGTCTTTTTTCTATAATTGTTGCTAATTTAACGGCATATATACTTGGATATAATAAAGAATCTATAAAGAAAGGTTTATATGGATTCAATTCTTTGTTGACTGGACTTGGTGTAGGAATATATTTTCAGCCGAGTATTGAATTATTTGTTATTGTTTTTTTGGGAGCTTTACTTACTTTGTTTGTTACTCTAACTGTCGAAGGTGTTCTTTCAAAATATGGACTTCCATATTTGAGTATTCCTTTTTTGTTCGGAATATGGGCAATTATGCTTTCTACTAACGGATTCTTTGCTCTCGGACTGAGCGAAAAAGGAATTCATATGCAAAATGAATTATATTCAATAGGTGGTGCAACTCTGGTTGATTTATATAATTATTTTAACATGATTGACGGCTTCAATAGTATAAAAATTTATTTCTTATCGCTCGGAGCTATTTTTTTTCAAAATAATATTCTCGCTGGAGTTTTAATATCAATAGGACTGTTGTATTATTCGCGCATCGCGTTTTCTTTGTCGCTTATTGGGTTCTATCTTGCCTATGGTTTTTACGAATTTATAGGTGCAGATTTTTCACAACTTGCATATACTTTTATCGGATTTAATTATATTCTTACTTCAATAGCGGTCGGCGGTTATTTTATAATTCCTTCCTATAGAACATATTTTTGGACAATAATTCTTCTTCCTATAACAGTTATTATATCTGTTAGTTTATTCAAGATTTTTTCTGTTTGGTATCTTGCAATTTATTCTATGCCGTTCAATATTGTTGTAATTTTGTTTTTATATATTCTCAAACTAAGACACACAAAGAAAGACCGTCTGACAACAGTTTTTGTAAAACAGTCAACTCCAGAGAAGAGCCTTTATCTTCACAAAACAGCAAGCGATGAGAGTAATGGTAAAAAATTCTTCCCTATTAATTTACCTTTCTGGAACAAATGGTCTGTAATGCAAGCACATAACGGAGAGTACACACATAAAGATGATTGGCGACATGCCTGGGATTTTGTAATCAGAGACAATGATAATAAACAATATCAGAACTCTGGAGATATTGTTAAAGATTATTATTGCTACGGAAAACTAATTATTGCGCCACAAGATGGAATTGTAAGCGAAGTAATTGATGGAATACCAGATAATAAAATCGGAGATATTAATGTAAACCAAAACTGGGGAAATGCAATTGTAATAAAACATACAGAGTTGCTTTATTCACAAATTAGTCACATCAGAACTGGTAGTTTTAAAGTAAAAAAGGGTGATTTTGTAAAGAAAGGAACAATACTTGCGGAGGTCGGGAACTCTGGACATTCACCGTATCCACATTTGCATTTTCAGTTGCAGGCGACTCCTTATGTAGGTTCACACACACTTGATTATCCTTTGTGTAATTATGTTAAAATATCAAATTCTGAATACAATCCAACAGCTTTCGGAAGACCTGAACTTAACGATATTGTTTTGGCTGCCGAGCCAAACGAAATAATAACAAATGGATTGCATTTTGTTCCCGGACAAAAAATAAATTGTCGATTTGAATCTGATAATCGTGAAATTGAATATAAATGGGAAATATATAAAACAAGTCTTAACGAAACTTATATATATTGTTCGGAGACTAATTCTTCTGCATATTTTTATACAAATAGTATTGGATTTTATTTTAAAAATTTTTACGGCGATAAGAAATCTGCATTATTTATTTTCTTTATATCACTCTACAATGTCAAAAAAATATTTTACAAAAATCTTAAAGTTAAAAGCAGTATAAGAGCTGACTTGTTTTACGGAAAGTTTGCATTGTTTTTTCAGGATTTTATGTCTCCTTTTTATATATATCTTAAATCGAAATATACACTTGATTATATAGAAGAAGATGAAGACGATTTTGCTCCAGAATTTGTTAAGCTAAGGTCAAGTATTGAAAAATATATCTTTAAAACAAAAAAAGATAATATCGTTTCAGATATTATTATAGGAAGCGACAAAACTATACAGATAAATATTGAAGTTAAAAATATTAAATTAACTATTAGTAGTCAATGAATTACTTGTTATAATTTAAAATAAAATTTATCTTTTATATACAAAGGCAGATGTTGTTACTCTTATTAAGAATTTTTTCAGCAATACTAACGAGAGTTTTTATCACGGTTTGTTATTTCATATTCTTTGGAACACAACACCGAGAAATGTTTATGAAGTTTTGCCTCTGTTCCAAATATACGCTTGAAACCATAATCAGTGTATGGATTAACGAAAGTACCTTTCTTAAATATTTATTTTGTGTGTTATTTACATGTAATTATTCTCTTACTGCCAGCCAGGTAAAAACATCTGACAGTAAGAGAATTTTGTGCGTAAATAAAACTTGGAGAATTGTTTTTATTTAACATTTACTTAATATTCTCTATAAGTTCCATTTTGCATGATGGACAGTTTCCTTTTTTATTTGAATTACCATCTTTGCATCCTACTGGACAGATATATTTTGAAACTTTGTCTGCATCATCTTCACTTTTAACATCTCTTGTTTCAATATCTGTATCTGTCTCTCCATCATTATTATCTATATTCTCGATTATCGGTGTGGTATCACCATTACTTGTTTCGTCATTGTTGCAAGCTATCATTATTCCAAATGCAATAACAACAAGATGTAAAATAATAAGTTTTGTTTTTTTCATATTTAAATAAAATTATTTGAAAAATTAAAGTTATGTATTTATATAAAGTCTATTTCCTATATTTTTAAACTTAATATATTGAATATCAGTAATAAAACATTTGTTGTCAATATTTTATCAAAAAAACATTTTATTCTGTATCTTAGTAAATCAGAAAATAATAATTTTTTATTAAAAAACAAAAATAAAATATAAAATCTGAAAAACCAAATTTAGTTAAAAAGAAAAATAATCAATTTTTCTTTGATTATTAGAGTTGTTACTTAATAAAAAATTCTAATTATAATGTTTTTTATTGAGATTTATAAATTTGTGAAAATCCGTATAATTCTTGTTCTTATTATTCTATGAAAGTAACATCTATAACTTATATTTGATAAGTTAATACTAATTTTTTTTTATTAATATAAATTATTTATAATATAATTATCTACTAATCAATAAATTATAATTTCAATAAAAAATGTTATAATCAGTAAAAATTAAACATCATTTATTTAAAATATTTTTATTACTGAGTACTAGTTTTTATTTTTTATACATATTTGAAGAAAAATTATTTAATTTTATTTCAATATAAAAATTTAATTATTGAATACTTATTTATTTTCATTGTATAATTATCAAAAAAAGTTAGTTTTGCAAAATCAAAAAATCAAAATCTTATAATATGAAAAAAAGAGCATTTATTATTGGAACAATTTCGATGGCATTTATTTTATTTTGCATGCCAAAAATGTTAAAATCACAGGATGTTGTTAATGGTTTGACAAAGGCGGAGATTACGGAAATAATAGACAAACATAATCATTACAGAACAAATGCTGGAATTCCGTTGCTGGAGTGGTCTGACGAGCTTGCCGAATACGCATACAAGTGGGGCAAACAACTTGTCAAAACAAATAGTAATTTGAAACATCGACCCAGCTCTGGTAAATGGAAAAGAATCTATGGAGAGAATTTATTCAAGGGAACAACCAGTTATCACAAAGCAAGCGATGCAGTTACATCATGGGCTTCTGAGAAGATTTATTTTACTAAAACAAATTGGGAAAAAGCTGGACATTATTCGCAAATAGTATGGAGGAATACTACAAAAGTGGGATGTGCAAAAGTGGAACACAAAGGAAGTATAATTGTAATATGTAACTACAACCCACCTGGTAATTACACTGGACAAAAAGCATATTAGTGAAAAATATTTTTATATTTCTTTATTTTTTACTTTATAAAACAATAAATAATAAGTTATAAAATAATTAATTACAAACCATAAAAAAGAAAAATATGATAAGAAAAAAAAAAAAGACCTTTAATGAATATCGTAAAGCCGCTGACAGACACATAGATACATGTGAATTTATGTTAGAAAATGTTGGTAAGTTGAATAGTAATAAAAGAAAGGAAGATATTTTATTTGACATTTATTATCTTAGCGGTTCTATAATAGAATGTACTTTGAAGTATGTATTTTTTTCAAATAATGATGACACAAGCATAAATAACGAATATTTTAGTGGCGGAAAGAATCATTATTTTGATACTCTGAAACAGAAATTAGCGCAGATAAATATTAAATTTTCGGCAAATATTCCAGTACTCTCAAATAAGAATATTTATAGAAATGACAAAGTCGGACAATTAATAAAAGATTGGCATCCAGGATTAAAATATAGTAAAAGATATCTTAATAGTAAAATTAAACTGGACGAAAAAATAATAAACAGTTATTTAGTGACAGTTATTGACATTAATAATAAATTAATTAATAAATATAAATATATAAAATGATACAGTTATTTAAAAAAATTGAAATATTAGAAAATGAGTTAGAAGACTTAAAAAATAATAGTGTAATTATTGATTATAGACTTTTTTTACAAATTAATAATGAAATTTCATTATATATTATTTGTGATGATGACAATATTTTTCAGGATTACCTGAGCGATGATAATATAAATTTAGATATTGTTGGTACTCAAGAAGTAGAATCTGACAGGTTCTATAGAAATTTATTTGCTGATGACAATGAAAAAATAGATGTAAAAACAACAAAACGCAACTTTACAAACATACTTGGGAATAATAATTTGGACAATTATAATCCACCTTGTCCACTTGTAACATTTTACGGATATAAAGGAGGAATGGGTTGTTCTTCGACTTTGGCTGTTGCAGCATCGTATCTCGCTTTGCGAAAAAATAAAAAAGTTGTAATACTTGATTGTGATTTTGAATCACCCGGATTTGCTAATTTCTTCCTAGAAGAACCATTCAGTAACGAACATAAAAATGGTTTTGTTGAATATATTTTTGATAATGAATTTAGTGAAAATAAACCTAATTTAGATAATTACCTACGCAAAGTTTCAGATAATTATTCTGGAAAAGGTGAAATTTATATCATGCCTGCCGGTAATCTTGACGACGAAATACAAACAGGTAAACTGTTCGATACACACAGAAAACATTATCTCGAAGGACTTGCACGGATTGATTTCGCAAGCACTGAACATACTGTTGATATATTTCATAATTTAATAGAAGATATTTACGAAGAAATAAAACCAGACGTTATTCTAATTGATTCCAAATCTGGATTCAATGATATACTTGGAATAACTGCTCTAAAAACTTCTAATCTTATTGTTGGTTTTTTTAGTAATAATATTCAAAATTTACCTGGTTTGCATTTCTTTATTGACCTTTTACATAATACAGACAAAGAAGATTTCAACGGAATTATAATGAACTCTTTCTCATACAGAAAGGCTTTTAATAAATTTGAAACTCAAATTGAAAGTTATATAAATAAAATAACAGATAGCGAAGAAGAAGTTAAAAATACGAAAACAATAGAAATAAAAAAATTCTTTTTCGGAAGACATTCTGTACTAGAAAAAATAGGTACTTTCGATGAAGATAAAGAAGATTTTATTGATTTTATAAATTATTCTATCGAAAAAGGATTTATAGACCTGAACGAAGAAATTTGTAAACAGATAGAAAATACAAAAATCATAAAAATTAAAAAAGTAATAGAGATACCGAGAAAGAAAATTGTTGATGATAATATTTACAATTTTAATGAAAAAAATAATGATAAATTATCTGTAAAAGTTGTTGGAAGAATAGAGCTAGGACGAAGAAACGGAGGAATACCAGAAGAAAGAAAATTGAAAAAAGAAATATTGAAAAATCTAAAAGATGCAAATATTGGTGATAATTTGTATGCTGGAAGAGTTATTGATTTTGACAAAGAGCTTGCAACACAAAAATATTTCTTCCGTGAATGTATGACTGAGCTTTTTAGTCTTAATAAAAAATTAATAATAGGAAGTAAAGGAACAGGCAAAACTTATACTTATCTATCATTAAAAAACGATGATATAGTAAACGAACTTAAAAGAAAAGCCGGAAAAACAAATTATGAATATGTCTTTTTTCACATGGTCGACCATAAAAATGATTTGTTTATAAATACAGACGGTTTTGATAATTATGATATAGAAAATCAGGAAGCTTTTTACGAAAAATTCTGGCTCCTTTACAACTGGAACGCAATAATGAAAATTGCAGAAGAAAAAGAACTTGGCTATAAATCAACGATTAATATTTTATATTCTAAAAATAATATTGAAACTTTAAAAGAATATTTTGATATTATTAATGATGATAATAAAATAACTGAAATTGAAAAAGACCTCGAAGATTTCGATAATTATTTGAAGACAACACTTAATAAATATATTATTTTGCTTTACGATGATTTAGACGAACTCGTAAATCCAAATAAATGGTATTTAAAAACTGTACATTTATTTAACTTCTGGGAAAAAAATAAATACGATAAAATGTTTCCAAAGTTTTTTGTTCGCAAAAATTTATTGGAAAATATATCTGGAATTGATAATATTGTGAAATTGGAAAGCAGAGCAATAAATTTAGAATGGCAAAAAAAAGAAATATTTACTTATTTCTTTAAATTTATAATGTCTGATTCAAGAGAATACTTTTTTAAGTTAATGAGACTTTACAATGATTATTCTGACAATATTGTTAATATAATAATGGAAGAAACTAAATTTGATAATCAAATAGTCAGCGAACGATATCTAAGAATTTTAAGTTCAGTTTTTTTTGGCGAACATACAGGCAATCCAAAACATGGAGAAAGTTACGACTGGTTATACAGAAATTTAAGTAACGCCGATAAAACAATAAGTATAAGACCTTTTATTGATTTGATAGACGAATCAGTTGAATACAGTATAAAAGAAGATTACAGTATAAAACCAATATTACCGCCGTTTTATTACACACACAGACAAGCAAGAGCAAAAGCCGCAGAAAGATATTTTGATGATTTGACAAGCGAAAAAGGAAACTCAGATTTAAAAAGTATATTTGATTTTATTTTGGCAAACCCTAAATTTCAATTTTCAGAATTTGACGACCTACAATTTGATAATTTGTTAGATTCTATTATATTAGAATATCCAGATTTAGAAAATAAAGGAAAAGAAGATTTAATAAAATTAATGGTGGCAAATGGTGTTATAAAAGCTGTCCCATACAGATGGGGAGAGAAAAAATATACATTTGCTTATTTGTATAAATATAAGCTCGGATTGAAAAATAGAAGAAAAGAATATTATAATGATTAATTATTTTACAGAAAAAATAAAATTCAATTTAACAAAAAAGAACAGAACTACTAAATGGATTTCTGATTCAATTAGTGAAGAACTAAAACTTATTGGGGAATTGAATTTTATTTTTTGTTCTGATAATTATTTGTTGGAAATTAACAAACAATATTTGAAACATGATTATTACACAGATGTTATAACATTTGATTATTCCGAAAATGATAAAATATCTGGAGACATTTTTATAAGTATTGATAGGGTCGTCGATAATTCAAAAAAATATTCCGAAAAAAAAAATACAGAAATAAGAAGAGTTATAATACATGGAATATTGCATTTGATTGGATATAATGACAAATTAGATGACGAAAAAAAAATAATGACTGAAAAAGAAAATTACTACCTGAAAAAATGGACGAAAAATATGATATAATAGTTGTAGGCGGTGGACATGCTGGTAGCGAAGCGGCAGCGGCAGCGGCAAAACTTGGTTCAAATACCTTGCTTATAACGTCTGATATGACAAAAATTGCACAGATGTCGTGTAATCCAGCTATGGGAGGTATTGCGAAAGGACAGATAGTTAGAGAAATTGATGCACTCGGAGGTTTTTCTGGAATTGTTTCTGATAAAACATGTATTCAGTTTCGTATGTTGAATATGTCAAAAGGTCCAGCAATGTGGAGTCCGAGAGTGCAATCAGACAGAGTTAAATTTAGTATCGAATGGAGAAATTATTTGGAAAGTATAAATAAGCTGTACCTGTGGCAAGACCTTGTTATTGATTTGATTATAGAAAAAAATCGTGTAATAGGTGTCAAAACAAAACTTGGTACAAAATTTTATGCAAGAGCAGTAATACTAACAAACGGAACTTTTCTTAACGGTCTGATGCACATTGGTGAAGTACAAATAAAAGGTGGTCGTGTTGCCGATGAAGCATCTTATGGTTTATCGGGAAGTTTGAAAAAATACGGTATTCCAGTACTAAGAATGAAAACAGGAACATCGCCACGTCTTGACGGCAGAACGATTAATTTTTCTGAATTGCGAGAACAAAAAGGCGATGACAAACCAAGCAAATTTTCTTTTTTATCTGGCACAGAGAGCAAACTTAAACAGCGTAGTTGTCATATTACTTATACCAATAAAAAAACACATGATATTTTAAAAACTGGTTTTAAACGT
Source organism: Bacteroidales bacterium (assembly GCA_029934515.1). Lineage (GTDB taxonomy): Bacteria > Bacteroidota > Bacteroidia > Bacteroidales > JAADGE01 > JAOZMB01. The sequence goes on along the minus strand of JAOZMB010000038.1, from coordinate 3,879 downwards.
TCTCCGCTTTTTAACGGTATTATAAAAGGAACAGGACCGAGATATTGTCCGAGTATTGAGGATAAACTTGTAACATTTTCGGCTCGTGATTCGCATTTGATGTTTCTCGAACCAGAAGGAGAAGATACTGTTGAATATTATATTAACGGATTTTCATCTTCGTTGCCTTTGGAAACTCAATACAAAGCTTTGCGTAAAATGAAAGGTCTTGAAAATGTGAAAATTTTTAGACCAGGATATGCAATTGAATATGATTATTTTGACCCTATATATTTAAATAAAACTCTCGAATCAAAGATAATAGAAAATTTATATTTCGCTGGACAAATTAACGGAACTACCGGATACGAAGAAGCAGCAGCACAAGGTCTAATGGCTGGAATAAATGCACATTTGAAAAATAATAACAAAAAAGAATTTGTATTAAAAAGAGACCAAGCATATATCGGAGTTCTAATTGACGACCTTGTAACAAAAGGAGTAGACGAACCTTACAGAATGTTTACTTCACGAGCAGAGTTTAGAATATTATTGCGCCAGGATAATGCAGATGCTCGATTAACAAAAATGTCGTACAATATAGGTTTAGCAAGTCAAAAAAGATTAAATTTAATAGTAGAAAAAGAAAAATCTATTAACAGTATTTTAAAATTTTTTAAAGAATATAGCGTGTCGCCAGAAGAAATAAATCAAACATTAATAGACCTTAATACAACGGCATTAAAACAGAAAATAAAATTAAAAACAGTTATTTTACGACCACAGGTTAAAATAGAATCTTTGATAGAACCTATAAAAAAATTGAAAGAACTGATAAATAATATAAATACCGGAAGAGATGAAATATTGAAATCAGCAGAAATATCTATGAAATACGAAAGTTATATAAAAAAAGAATACGAGAACACAAAGAAATTCGATAGACTTGAACATATAAAAGTTCCAGAAAATTTTAATTATTCAAAATTATTTTCACTATCAACAGAAGCTCGACAAAAACTAATGAAAATAAGACCAATTAACATAGGACAGGCTTCGAGAATACCAGGAGTTTCGCCATCAGATATAAATGTACTTCTTGTTTTTATGGGAAGATAAGTTGTTATTTTAATCAAATATAAATTTAAATAATTAAGTTAAACAAAAAATACTTCTTAATATCTTGAAACTTTTATATATATAAAAATAGTTTATATACTGATTACTAATCAGTTATGTATCATTATTTTTTTTTTAATTAAAGATTTTATATATTTATAATAATTTTTTTGAAAAATGAAATAAAATACTTTGAAATTAAAAGAAAAGAGTTTACATTTGTCTCGATATTTATTTTACAAATTTTGATGTATTTTTTATTAACAATTATCCACATGTAAATATCAATATTTTTTTATTTTTTATTTTTTTATTTTATTTTATGAACATTTTTGTTGCAAAATTAGATTATTCTATCGAAGAGCCTTATTTAAGAACTGTCTTCGAAGATTATGGAGAAGTTGAATCAGTGAAAATCATTACAGATAAATTAACTGGACGTTCTAAAGGTTTTGGTTTCATTGAGATGCCTAATGAAAATGAAGCTTTATCAGCTATTGACGAACTAAATGATGTTGAACTTGAGAACAGAGCCATTGTTGTTAAAAAAGCTAAACCACGAGAAAGTAATGATCGTTACCAACGTAATGATTACAATAAACGGCGATATTAATCAATAGTTTTTTCTTTAACTTAAATAAGCAATTCTAATAAAATTAATTTTATTAAAATTGCTTATTTAGTTTAACCAGTTGTCTCAGCAATCTCATCAACTGTCTTTTTTATATTGTTCTTCTTTCGCATTTTCCCGTTCTAAATCTGCTTTTTTTAGTTCTTATAATTATTATTTAGTCTCTTTTTCCGTAGAACTGTCAAGTTCTTTTTCTTTATCTTTTCCTTTTGTTGCGTTTTTAAATTCTTTCATACCCTGACCAAGTCCTTTCATCAGTTGTGGTATTTTTTTTCCACCAAAGAGCAACACTATTACCAAAACAATGATAAGTATTTCCCAGTGAGCTATGAAACCTAATACAAATAAATTCATTTTTATAAAATTTTAATAGTTATTTAATTTACAAATTTAATTCAAAAAATGATTTACAAAATCATTTCTAAGCGCAAAAATCATTAGTGTTATCAATATAACAAATCCAATAATTTGTGTTACTTCTAAAAATTTATCACTTGGTTTTTTACCTGTTACCAACTCAAAAATAATAAACATAACATGCCCTCCATCGAGAGCCGGGATTGGTAAAATATTTATTACACCAAGAATTATAGAAAGCAACGCTGTCAAAGACCAGAAGCTTTGCCAATTCCAGCTTTTGGAAAACAAACTTCCAATAGCTCCGAAACTGCCCAAATGTTTATAGGCTCCCGTTTCAGGTTGGAACACAAGTTTGAACTGTTTTAAATAGTTATTTGTTTGTGTAATACCTTTGTCTATACCTGCTGGAATGGATTCCAAAATATTGTAATCTTTATGTTCAAGTTCGAAATAAGTTAGTAATGATTTTTGAAATACACCGATAAACCCTTTTTCGCTTATTTTAACAGGAACTTTTAATGTATCTTTGTTTCGTAATAACGAAATTGTAACTTCTTGATTTTTATTAGTTTGGAAATAATTAAAAAACTCATCAAAGAACAACATCGCGCTATCATTAATTGCAATAAACTCATCGTTTTTCAAAATTCCAGCTTCTTTGGCATTCGATTTTTCAGGTAAAGAATCAACTATAAAAGGATAACGAGGAGTGATAAAATTCCATTTACTTTTAATTATACTTTCAATATCACTGTCTTTAATTACAACATCCATTAAGCGACCATCTCGTTCTATTTGAACAATTTTTGGGTCGTTCAGCAAAATTTTTGGAACTATTTCACGAAACATTTGAATCTTTTGGTCGTTTACTGATATTATCTTATCTCCATTGCGAAATCCTATTTTATAACTCGCCGAATCAACAACAATTCCGTATGACATATTTTTTATAGGCAGATAATCATCGCCCCACGAAAAAAGTGTAATTATGTATATTAAACCAGCAAGCAAAAAATTAACAAGAACACCACCGACCATAATAAGTAACCTTTGCCATGCAGGTTTTGTTCGAAACTCCCAAGGCTGAGGAGGTTTTGCCAACTGTTCTTTATCCATTGATTCATCTATCATTCCAGATATTTTTACATATCCACCTAATGGCAGCCATCCAAGACCATATTCAGTGTCTCCTCTTTTGTATTTGAACAAAGAAAACCAGGGGTCAAAAAATAAATAAAATTTTTCGACTCTCGTTTTAAATATCTTGGCGAAGAAAAAATGTCCAAATTCATGGAATATCACCAAAATTGATATACTTATTAATAATTGTGCCGCTTGAATTAAAATTCCCATATTGTTATAAGTTAAATGGATAATAAAAAATAAAGCTCAAAAATTAGAACTTATAATTCTTAATATTATTAGATTATTGTATAAAAATAAAATGACTTTAAAGACAATCTTATGCCTATTTTCTAATTTAAAACATTAACATAAATCCTTTATTCAGTTTTTTATGTTTTTCAATTTCTTCTTTTATAAATTTAATTTGTTGTGAAACAATAAACTCTCTAAAAATTTCAAGATTCTCTTTTTCTTCTGTTTCATTTAGTTTATCAATATACTCAACCCTATTTTCTGTAAAAATTTTTATTAATATTTCATTGTGATATAGTTGAATATAATTCATTAATAACCTTGCTGTTCTACCGTTTCCGTCACCAAAAGGATGAATATTTACCAGCAATTCTCATTTTAATTTTAATTCTTTGAAAAACAAGATTTTATAA
>JAOZMB010000037.1 GCA_029934515.1 Bacteroidales bacterium | reverse complement strand
AAAATTCATTTTATAAAATCTTGTTTTTCAAAGAATTAAAATTAAAATGAGAATTACTGATTATCAGGTGTAAACCAATTCGTAATTTACTTAATTAACACAACCGATAGTTCTCTATATTTTTTTATCTGGTTGCTTTGTATTATTTTGTTCAGATTTTTTTGTCTTCTGATATTGTTTTTAATAATATTTGTAATGCAGAACGGTAAGAATGTTCAGTTATTTGTTCCAATGGAATAGATTTTATTTCTTTTAAATAATTATTAAAATATGTCATAATTTTTTTTTTACAAATATATATGTTTTTTTCATAAAAAGACTAAGATATAAAGATTATATTAAATTTATAATGCCAAATAAATATATAGAATGTCAGAAATAAAAATAAAAATAAACGGAAAAGAATACAAGACAAAAAAAGGTATTTTTGTCTTAGAGGTTGCAAGAGCGAACAAGATAAAAATTCCTACTCTATGCCATGACCATAGACTTGAACCTTATTCATCATGTTATTTGTGTGTTGTGGAAATTGATGGAATGCGAGGTTTGCAACCATCATGTTCGACAAAGGTATCGGCTGGAATGAATATTTTTACAGAAAACGAGAAAGTAAAAAAATCACGAAAAACAGCATTAGACTTGCTCGTGAGCGACCATTACGCATCATGTGCGGCACCTTGCAAATTAACATGTCCAGCAGGAGTCGATGTACAAGGTTATATTTCGTTAATAGAAAAAGGTGATTATTATGCAGCAATCGAACTGATTAAAGAAGTTAATCCACTTCCTGCAATTTGCGGTCGTGTTTGTGTACGACCATGTGAGGCTGCATGTAACAGAAACTACATGGACGAAGGCGCACCTGTTGGAATAGATTATATGAAACGTTTTGTGGCTGACCTTGATTTGAAAGCAACAGATAAAGCAGTAAAATCAATAATGAAAGAACAAACTGGTAAGAAAGTAGCAATAATAGGAGCAGGACCAGGTGGACTTACAGCTGCATATTTTTTGCAAAAAGAAGGTTATCAGTGTGATATTTTTGAGGCAAACAATCATGCAGGCGGATGGCTAAGATACGGAATTCCAGAATATCGTTTACCAAATGACCTATTAGAAAAAGAAATCAAAACAATAACAGACACAGGCGCAAAAATTTATCTGAACAAAAATTTAGGCGGCAATATGAGTTATTCCGAGATAAAAAATAAATACCATGCTACAATACTTACAATAGGTTCGCAAAGAGGAACGCTGCTGAGAGCAAAAGGAGAAGACGCAGACGGTGTGTTTTCGGGTATTGATTTTTTGAGGAACATGGAGCAAACAGGACAAAAATACGATTTCTCTGGGAAAACAGTAGCCGTTGTAGGAGGCGGAAACACAGCAATGGACTGTTGCCGAACTTCAATTCGTTGTAATGCCGAAAATACATATATAATATATCGAAGAACAGAAAAAGAAATGCCAGCAAATCGTATAGAAATTCACGAATCAAAATTAGAAGGTGTTGAATATATGTTTCTTACAAATCCAACACAGGTAAACAAAACAAAAGACGGTAAAGTGAAATCTATGACTCTGATAAAAATGAAACTCGGAGAACCAGATGCATCAGGAAGAAGAAGACCGATACCAATCGAAGGCTCAGAATTCGAACTTAAAGTAAACTATATCCTTGCTGCAATAGGACAAAAAACAGATGTAAATTTTATTGATGATATTAATAAATACACTGATAAAGGTGAACTAAAACTTAATCGTTGGGGTGATATTGATGTAAATAGAGAAACACTACAAACTGGAATAAAAAATGTATTTGCTGCTGGAGACGGAGTAACAGGTGCCGCAACAATTATAGAAGCAATAGCTCAGGCAAATATTGCAGTACGAAGTTGCATACAGTATCTCTCTGGAAAAGAAATTAAACCAAAGAAAAAAGAATTTCTAAGTAAAAAATCTAATTTCAAAGAACTAACAGCCAAAGATTTTACAGGTCATTTTGCAAAACAAATGAGAAAAGAAATGCCTGTATTGGAACTAAACAAAAGAAATAATTTTGACGAAGTAGAGCTTGGATATACAGAAGAAATGGCAAAGGCAGAAGCAAACAGATGTTTTGAATGTGGATGCAACGAATATTTTACATGCAAACTGAAACAATACAGCACTGAATATGGTGCAGAGCAAAATAAATTTAAAGGTGAATTCCATGAACGTCCTGTTGATTTTTCGCATCCATATATCGAAATTGATAACAACAAATGTATTCTTTGTTCGCGATGTGTACGTATTTGCGACACAGTAGCAGGAACAACAGCACTTGGACTCGTAAACAGAGGTTTCGAAACTTTTGTAGCACCAAGCATGGGAAAATCACTTACAGATACAGATTGTGAAAGTTGCGGATTATGTGTATCTACATGCCCAACAGGTGCAATAACAGAAAATTTTAAAACAAAATCAATTGCCTACAACGTAACAAAGAAAATTGAAACAATAAACAATTACGGCTCAATAGGTGAAAAAATAAACCTAAATTATTGTGGTAATTCAGTTCTAAATGTAACAGGTTTAAAAGGAGAAGTAAATAAAGACGGAAACATCGGAAGAATGGCTAAATTTGGTTATATGTTCAGAAATGACAAGACGCGTTTGAAAGTTCCAATGATAAAAACAGAAGACGGAAGTTTTAAAGAAATATCTTTTAAAGAAGCTTATAAAATTATTAAAAGTAAAGTTAAAAAAATCGTTTGTTTTGAAAATATCTTTTTTGTCGGAGCAAGACTTACAGTCGAAGAACAAATACTTATTAGTAAACTTACATCTATAAGTTTAATCGCAAATAATCTGGCTTCTTTTCATTATTTAGAAAGAGGAAACCTAGGATATAATGGAAATTCTTTTAAAAATGTTCCATTCGAACAATTAAAAGATGCAGAAAGTATTTACATTCTCGGTGCTGAACTAAATTATGATGACCAATTTGTTAGCTTTCTTGTAAATAATGCAAAAAAAATAAAAGGAACAAAAGTAGAACTTATTACAACAGGTGAAAATAGATACGAATACAAAGCAGATAATGTGTATAAAATAAAATCTTACTATTGGTTTACAAAGGCTATTTTGGCTTATATTATAAAAAATAAATTGTATGATAAAGATTATATTAAAAATAATTGCTCTGGATTTAAGAACTTGAAGAGAAAACAAAAAAAGCTAAAAAATTATGCAAAAAAAGCTGGTGTTACAATTGACTTTATTGCAAATTTTGCAGAAAAATATAACAAAGAAAAAAATGCCGTAATAATATTTTCAGAAAAAAATATCTCTGGAAACTGCTCTGCTGAATTGTTCAATCTAGCAATGGTAACAGGAAAGCTTGGCAAACACGCATCAGGTATTGTGTCATTAAAAGAAAGTTGTAATTCTCAGGGCTTATATAAAGTTAATTCTGTTATTGATTATGCAGAAATGGATTTTTATAATAGTATTTACAAAAATATATTTATTTTTGGTGAAGACCCTGTTGGTTGTGCTGTTGATAACAACGATAATATATATAAAGAATCTGCAATGAAGAAAAATTTCAAATTAAAATCTGTTCGTAGTTATATTGAAAAAAAATTGGAAGAGTTTGACTTTGTGGTGGTTCAGGATTTCTTTATTACTGAAACAGCTAAACATGCAGACCTTTTGCTTCCAGCATCATTACCAATTGAAATCGGTGGACATTACGTAAACACACAAGGAATTACACAAAAAATTTATAAAAATTCTATAAAAGATAAACCGCTTTGCAACAGCTTAGACCAGATAAAAAAAATTATATCATTCTTCGATAAAAAACATGAAGTCTTGGAAATGAAAACATCAGAACAAATATATGAAGAGAATGAAATATTTTTATATGAATATATTGATGGATTTAAATTCAATTATACAAAAAAAGATAATTACCTGAGAATGTTTAATTATGGTTGTGATAACATAACAAAAAGATTCGAAGAAGAATTTAAAGATGAGTTAAAAAAATAAACTTATTATAAACATATATTAAAAAATTACTCCGTGTTTTACAGAATACGGAGTAAGAAATAATTATTAATTTATTCCTTTTTTTTATATATAATTTTAACTATTTGATAATCAGCATCAATTTTTAATAAATAGGAACACAGACGAACAAATATTATACAAATTAAACACAGATTTTTTTTATTTGATAAAAATTATTTATTATTTTGTAACTTTGTAAAAAATTAAAAATAATTATATGAGTAAAAATCTGATTTTAGATAAACTACAAGGCGTTAAAGTTCGTTTTGATGATATTCGTAAAATGATATCAGACCCAGATATTGTCTCTGATATGAAACGATATATAAAACTTAATAGGGAATATAAAAATTTAGAGCCTATTATTTCGGCATATAAAAGCTATAAAAATATTGTTATTAATATTCAATCATCGAAAGAATTGCTTGCCGAAGATGACGACTGGGAAATAAAAGAAATGGCAAAAGAAGAAATATATTCTTTGACAGAAGAAAAAACAAAATTAGAAGACAAAATAAAAATATTGCTTTTACCAAAAGACCCAGAAGACAGTAAAAATGCAATCGTTGAAATAAGAGCAGGAACGGGAGGAGATGAAGCGAGCATATTTGTCGGCGATTTATTTCGTATGTATTCAAAATTTTGTGAAACAAGAGCTTGGGAAATTAATATATCAAGAAATACAGAGGGAACAGCAGGAGGATATAAAGAAATTGTATTCGAGGTTTTAGGTAATAATGTTTATGGTATTTTGAAATACGAATCAGGAGTTCACAGGGTTCAGAGAATACCAGAAACAGAAACTCAGGGAAGAGTGCATACATCTGCTGTATCTGTTGCTGTGTTGCCACAAGCTGATGATTTTGATATTGTGATAAAATCAGAAGACATAAGAAAAGACACATACTGCTCATCTGGACCAGGAGGGCAGTCAGTAAACACAACTTATTCGGCAATAAGATTAACACATATACCAACAGGACTGGTGGTTACATGCCAAGACGAAAAATCGCAAATAAGAAACCTTGCAAGAGCTAAAAAAGAACTTAAAACAAGATTGTATAATCTTGAATATCAAAAATACCTTGACGAGATAGGTTTAAAAAGAAAAACAATGATATCATCGGGAGACAGGTCGGCAAAAATAAGAACATACAATTACCCACAAGGACGTATGACAGACCACAGAATAAAACTAACAATGTACAACTTACAATCAATTATTGACGGAAATATTATCGAAATTATTGAAAAACTGCAAATTGCCGAAAATGCAGAAAGATTGAAAGACTCTGGAATAAATTAGGACAAACGAATTGGTAGTGAAAAAGCTGGATATTGGAAAAAAAAAAAAAAAATTTGTTAGACGTTTTTTTTTTTTTTTCTTTGCATAGTTTTAAAAAAAAACAAATTTAAACAGTTGTCATATTTGGGACTGAGTGGGCGAAGCTGTGAGTAAAAACAGTGTAAATAGAAAGTTAAAAAACAATTTCAAAATGCATCAAAATGATTTAATTCAAATTCTTAATCAGGGCGAGAACTCATCTGTTGAGTTTAAATCCGAGAATATTAAACCAATCGGTATTGCAAAAGAAATAATTGCTTTTGCCAATATGGAAGGTGGAATTATTTTGATTGGTGTAGAAGACAACGGTGTTATCAGCGGAATTGCAAAGGAAAAAAATTGGGAAGAGTGGATAATGAATATTGTTCGTAATAATATAAATCCGCCAATAAATGTAGATTTTGAATACGGTATTTTAAACAAAAAAATAATTGCATGTATTTCGGTTTCAAAAGGAAAAGACAAGCCTTATCAAACCATTAACGGAAAATATTATATTAGGATTGGTTCTACAAATAGAATTGCATCAGTTGCAGAGTTGATGCGTTTGTTTCAGGAAAGCGGAACTTTACATCACGATATCACAGGGGTACAGAGAACTTCAATTAAAACATTAAATTTCAATATTATAAGTCGATATTTTAAGCCTTATGAAATTGATTTTGAAAACGAAAATGAAACAGGAAAGTATAATTTGCTTACAAATACGGATATTCTTACGACAACAGGTGAGGTAAGCCTTGCTGCTTTATTGGTGTTTGGTATAAATTCAAATCGTTATCTTCCTCAGTCGGGTGTTACTTTTGTTCACTACAACGGAAATGATGTTACAGGTGATATAATTGACAGTAAACATATTGAAGGTGATATTGAATACATTATTTCAACAACGTTTTCTTCAATTAAGAATAACATTTTATCGCCATCGAGCATCGTGCAATTGAAAAGAGTAGATACGAAACAAAATTATCCAGACAAAGTATTTAGAGAACTAATAACTAACTGCTGTGCTCACAGAAATTATGCAATTTCTGGCTCAAGAATAAGAGTGTTGATGTTCGATAATCGAATTGAATTTATAAGTCCGGGAAAACTGCCTAATACAATAACTGTTGAAAAACTTTCAGCTGGAGTTTCATACAGACGTAATCAATTACTTAGCAAATTTATGGTAGCACTCAGATTAATGGATACTTTCGGAAGAGGATTACCGAATGTCATAGCGGAAACAAAAAAATTGAATAAAAACATTGTTTTTGAAGAAATCGGAGAAGAATTTAAAGTTACTCTGGAGCTGTAATTAATATTTTCGAGGAAAATTTAACGGAAAATATTGAAAATGATTGGCAATAAATAGTAATTTGTAAATAGAAATAGATATTATAAATTATGGAACAATTAATTGACATAAAATTGTTAAAAGAAAATAACCAAATCCCTTTAACAAATTTACCAGAAAAAGTTAGAAATGAGCTTCTAAATTTTTATCAATATCTATTTTTTAAATATAATATTAGATACGATGAAAAAAATAATGAAATAGAGACACGGCTTATTTTAAATAAACAAGATAAATTTGACAAAAAAGAATTTCTTTCATTTTTAAGAAAAGGATTTTCAGTAACAGAAGAAGAGATATACAAAATTGAACAAACAAAAAAAGAGATAAACAAATGGGAAATTCAAAAATTTTAATAGATACTTCGATTATTATTGATTATATTAGAAAAGAACATAAAGAAAAATCGGTACTATATACTTATTTTGAAAAAGATTATAAAATATATATTTCAACAATAACTACATTTGAAATATATAATGGCTTGAATAAAATTAATCAAGATTTAATAGATATAATTTTTAAAAGGCTTTATGAAATAAACTTCGATAATTCAATAGCAAAGCAAGCAAGTATTATATATAATGACTTAAAAAAACGTAACAAAATAATAGAAATTAGAGATATTTTTATAGCGGCATCTGCGATAATATATAAATTACCAGTAGCAAGTAAAAACTTAAAACATTTTAAACGTATTAAAAATCTTGTCGTTGTTGAGTAACACAGAGTGATTTATAAAATAAATTATGAAACAATTAATTGACATAAAATTGTTAAAAGAAAATAACCAAATTTCTTTAACAAATTTACCAGAAAAAGTTAGAAATGAACTTCTAAATTTTTATCAATATATATTTTTTAAATATAATATTGAGTATTTAGACCAAACAGTCAAAAAATTAAAAAAAACAGATTTTTCTTTTTTGGATTCATTAAAGTTAACAAAAAATTTAGACGGAAATATAAGTGACCTTATAATAAACGAAAGAAGAAACGAAAGATGGTAATATTTTTAGATACATCTACACTTGTAAAATTATATTTTACTGAAGATGACAGCATAGAATTAATGGATAAAATATTCACAAAAGTTACTCAAATTTATTTATCAAAATTAAGTAAAATTGAGTTCGTCTCTGCTTTGTGGAAAAAAGTTAGAATGGGAGATATTGAAAAAGATATTTGTTTAAAAATTATTGAACATTTTAAACATGACGAAGATAAATATAATTGGATAGAAAATATTGATGATAAATTTGTTGAAACAGCAATAAATTTACTTAAAAAATATGGACTTCAAAAATTAAAAAGTTTAGATGCTATGCAATTAGCATCAGCATTGTTGATAAAAAATAAAGTTGATGTTTTTTTGACAAATGATATATTTTTAAAAAAATTGTTTGAAGCTGAAAATCTTAAAACAGAATTATGAAAAAAAATGGTCAAAAAAAAAAGTAAGTAATCATTAAATAACCTAATTACTTTAACAAATTTACCAGAAAAAGTTAGAAATGAACTTCTAAATTTTTAAATTTTAATAGATATAATTTTAAAACAATAATGAAATTAGAGAATAAAGAAATTCTAATAACAGGTGCCGATGGTTTTATTGGTTCACATCTTACTGAAATGCTTTTAGAAAAAAACTGTAAAGTAAGAGCTTTATCTCAATATAATTCATTTAATAATTGGGGTTGGTTAGAGAATATTTCAGAAAATAGAAATTTAGAAATAATTTCAGGCGATGTCAGAGACCCACACTTTTGTAAAAAAATTACAAAAAACATTGATATTGTATTTCATTTGGCTGCATTGATAGCAATACCATATTCTTATGTTGCACCTGATTCTTACATTGATACCAATATAAAAGGAACTTTGAATATTTGTCAGGCTGCGAAAGAAAATAATGTTGCTCGTATAATACATACATCTACATCTGAGGTTTACGGAACAGCAAAATATGTTCCTATTGATGAGAAACATCCTAAACAGGCTCAATCGCCGTATTCGGCAAGTAAAATAGGAGCTGATGCAATGGCTTTGAGTTTTTATAATGCCTTTGATTTACCAATCACTATTGCGAGACCTTTTAATACTTACGGACCGAGACAATCGGCAAGGGCAATTATTCCTACTATAATCTCGCAAATTGTAGCAGGTAAAAAACAAATAAAACTTGGCGATTTAAGTCCTACAAGAGATTTTAATTTTGTAAAAGATACTTGTAACGGATTTGTAGCACTCGCCGAAAGTAACCAAACAATAGGAAAAGAAATAAATATTGCTTCTAATTTTGAGATATCAATGAAAGATACATTGGATTTAGTTAAAAAAATAATGAAATCAGATGTTGAATTCATAACTGACAAACAAAGATTAAGACCTGAAAAATCAGAAGTATTTAGACTTTGGGGTGATAATACTTTAATAAAAAAATTAACAAATTTCAAACCTAAATATTCAATTGAAAAAGGTTTGGAAGAAACAATAAAGTGGTTTACTAAACCAATGAACTTGAAAAAATACAAGACTAATATATATAATGTATAGTAATTTTATCAATTTTGTTAGAGGAATATACAATACAAGTAATTTTATTCCACTTCATGAACCTCGTTTTATCGGTAACGAAAAGAAGTATTTGAACGAATGTATCGACAGTACTTTTGTTTCAAGTGTAGGTAAATTTGTAGATTTATTTGAGAAGAACATTGCCAAATATACAGGCTCAAAATATGCAATTGCTTGTGTAAACGGTACTGCAGCTTTGCATATTGCTTTAATATTGTCGGGTGTAAAACAAAATGATGAAGTTATTACTCAGCCATTAACTTTTATTGCAACAGCAAATGCAATTTCATATACCAGAGCTAAACCCTTGTTTATTGATGTAGATAAAGATACTTTGGGTTTATCACCAGAAAAATTAGACAAGTTTTTAAAAAATAACACTTATGTAGCAAAAGATGGTTGTCATAACCTTGATTCCGGAAAAATAATAAAAGCATGTATTCCAATGCACACTTTCGGACATCCTGCAAGGATTGATGAAATTAAGGTAATTTGTGATAAATATCATATCGAACTCATTGAAGACGCAGCAGAAAGCCTTGGAAGTTATTATAAAGGACAACATACAGGAACTTTCGGAAAACTCGGAACTTTGAGTTTTAACGGAAATAAAACAATAACAACAGGCGGAGGCGGAATGATTTTAACGAATGATAAGAAACTGGCAAAACTGGCAAAGCATCTTACAACACAAGCAAAAGTTCCGCATAAATGGGAATATGTTCATGATTTTATAGGATATAATTATCGTTTGCCGAATATAAATGCGGCACTTGGAGTTGCACAGTTAGAACAATTACCAAAATTTATCGAAAATAAAAGGACTCTTGCAAATAAATATAAAAGTTTCTTTGAAGATAATGATATAAAATTTATTTCAGAACCAAAAAATTCTAAATCAAATTATTGGTTAAATGCTGTATTGTTGAAAAACAGAGATGAAAGAGACAAATTTCTGAAATTTACAAATGAAAACGGAATAATGACACGCCCAGTATGGGAACTGATGAACAAATTAGAGATGTTCAAAAACTGTCAAGTTGAAAACATTGAAAATGCGAAATGGCTTGCAGACAGGATAGTTAATGTGCCAAGTAGTGTAATTGTCTAATAATGAAAAATTCAGAATATAATTTAAGGAATTTATCGAAACACCTTTTTTGGGATTTAGATACCAAAAAAATGGAAAAGAAAAAAAATAAAACAATTATTATAGAACGAGTTCTTACACGAGGTGATATAGCCGATTTAAAAATAATATTACGATTATACAAAATTGAAACTATTAAACAAGAAATAGTAAAAGCTGGCTTTTTAGACAAAAAAACTCTAAATTGGTCAAGTAGTTTTTTAAATATTCCAAAAACATACTTTAGATGTTATTCAAAAATACAATCCAAGCAAATACATTGGAACTTTTAAGAAAACTTCAAGCAACTGATGCTTTAGAGACTTTTTATCTCGCTGGCGGTACATCGCTTGCATTACAAATTGGACACAGGAAGTCAATTGATTTAGATTTATTTACACAAAACGATTTTGATATAAACAGTTTACTTGAATACTTAGAACAAAAATTTGATTTTAACTTAGATTACTCGGCAGTAAATACACTTAAGGGAAGCATTGAAAACATTAAAATAGATTTTATAGCTCACAAATATCAATCCGTTAAAACATATTTAAAAGTTGACAACTTATGTTTGTATTCGGTAGAAGATATTGCTGCAATGAAACTAAATGCTATTGTAGGAAATGGAACTCGGTCAAAAGATTTTATTGATATTTATTTTATTCTAAAAAAATTTACTGTTGAAGAAATACTTGATTTCTATAAAACAAAATACCGAACACGTAATTTATTTCATGTTTTAAAAAGCTTAGTTTATTTTGAAGATATTAATACACAAGATTGGCCTGAAATGATTTTAGAAAAGGGATTGCAACTCTCGAAAATAAAAAAAGAAATTAAAAAACATGTAAACATGTTTTCAAAAAAATTATGACCCCCCTAAGCTGAGTTTTCACAAAAACGGTTTGAGAACTAAAAAAACAATATCAAAATGATTTAATTCAATTCCTAATCAGAAAACTTTCAGCCGGAGTTTCATACAGACGTAATCTATTACTTAGCAAATTTATGGCAGCACTCAGGCTAATGGATACTTTCGGAAGAGGATTACCGAAATGTTATTGCGGCTGAAAAAAAAATGTCTTTGAAGAAATCAGAGATGAATTTAAAGTTACTTTGGAGCTGTAATTAATGTCTGTCCATAAAGTGCTTGATTTTTAGAAATTGTAGAACAGAAAATATTGAAAATGCGAAATGGTTGGCAGATAGAATTGTGAATGTACCAAGTAGTGTAATTTTATGAATATGAAACAAGAAATAATACTAATTGGAGGTGGCGGGCATTGTAAATCTGTGATTGATGTAATTGAGACAGAAGATAAATTTAAAATTGTAGGAGTCGTAGATTTGCCAGAAAAACTTGGACAAAGAATATTGAATTATAAAATAATAGCAAATGATAATGAAATTAAAGATTTAATAAAAAAATTCAAATATTTTCTTATAACGGTAGGATATTTAAAAACTCCAACTTTAAGAATTAAACTTTTTAATATAGTAAAAAAAAATCAAGGTGAATTTCCTGTAATTATATCACAAAATGCCTATGTTTCGGAATATGCAAAAATTGGAGAAGGAACAGTAATTATGCATCATGCTATTGTAAATACCGACAGTAAAATAGGAAAAAATTGTATTATAAATAACAAGGCATTAATTGAACATGATTGTAAGATAGGGAATAATTGTCATATTTCAACAAATACTATTATTAACGGAGGCGTAGTTGTTAATGACAATTGTTTTATAGGAAGTAGTTCTGTAACAAAACAATATCTAAAAATAGCTTCAAATACAATTATCGGAGCTGGCTCTGTTGTAACAAAAAACATAACAGAAAGCGGAGTTTATGTAGGCTGTCCTGCAAGGAAAATAAAATAGTGATTATACAGTTGTAACTATTTTGTATTTTTTACTAAAAAAAACAAACATAAATTTGATAATAAAAAAACTTAAACATATTATATCGCAAACATGCTGATTCATAGAGAATATATTAATGCTTATCCCTCAACATTTATAATTTATAATGATAAAGTTGTTGCTAAAAATGCTAATAAAGCACATCATTTTGGGCAATTAACCCTTAACAACTACACTCCATTCCCCAAAAATCCAGATATTGCTCGCATTTTTACGCAAATGGGTCATAGCGAAGAACTCGGTACAGGTATCAGGAATATCTATAAATACACAAAATCATACTCAAACAGCGATAATGTTATTTTTAACGAAGAGGACATTTTTGTTACTGAAATACCTTTAAAAGAGTTTTCTAAAAACAATAATGCCAATAATGACCCTTTAAATGACCCTTTAAATGACCCTTTAAATGACCCTTTAAATAATAGACAAAAAGAAATTATCAAGCTTATTAAAAAGAATGCTGAAATTACAAAGAAAGAAATAGCTTTAAAAGTTGATGTTAGTATAGAAACAATTAAAAGAGATTTTAGAATATTAATAAACAGTAAAAATATTAAACGTTTAGGAAGCCGAAAAACAGGTCATTGGAAGATTATTGATAAAAAATAAAGCTGATGTTTTTTTGACAAATGATATATTTTTAAAAAAATTGTTTGAAGCTGAAAATCTTAAAACAGAATTATGAAAAAAAAATGTAAGTAAGTAATCATTAAATAATAAATTAGTATTCTGGATAAATTAGTTTTTGCTTCTTACAGTTTTTAATAATATGGCAACGCATCAAAATATTTAAGTGCTGAAAATCAAGGAATTACTATTTTGAAAAATAGATAACAAAAACTAACCACTAACAACTAACCACTAACCACTATATAAGAATCTTAAATTATTTTTTTGATATCACTAATCATTAAATAACCAAATTCCTTTAACAAATTTACCAGAAAAAGTTAGAAATGAGCTTCTAAATTTTTATCAATATATATGGCATGTTTAATATAAACTCTATGAAATGTGCCAGAATTTCAACAACTATTTTTATTCGACTTAATAATGGAAACAATAACAGAAAAAAAATCAGAAATAATAAACAAATTAGATTTATTGACAGAAGAAAAATTAAATAATGTGGAAATGTTTATTCAATTTCTTATTTACGAAAAACCGTTAGGAGAAAAACTAATTCATAGAAAAAAAAATAATATAAATGACAATGGTTTTTTTGAAATATGTGGAATATGGAAAGATATAGATATAGATGTAAACAGCTTACGAAAAAAAGCATGGAGGAATATTGAATGGTAATTTTAGATACAAATATTGTTATAGAGTTGTTTAAAAACAATTTAACGATTACTTAGTAATAAAAAATGGTAGGAAATAAATTAAAACGAAATTGGTAGCGAAAAAAAACAAATTTAAACAGTTGTCATGTTTGGGACATGAGTTGGCGAAATTGTGAGTAAAAACAGTGTAAATAGAAATAGATATTATAAATTATGAAAGAATTAATAGACATAAAATTTACAATGTAAGTGCCTGAAAATTAACTCTTTAAGTTAAATGCGATTATTTTGTTAAAGTGCTGATTATAAACAATATAGCTTTATAGATGTTTTATTTTTGACCTTTTTATACCGAACTCAAATATTAAATGAATAAACTCAAATCATACATACAAAACTTTTTTAAAGGACACGAACGTTCTGTAAAAGCTAAAAAACATATATTTTATTCTTTCTTTTTAAAAGGAATAAGTATTGTTGTTGGTTTGGTATTAGTTCCTTTGATTTTAGGATATTTAGACGCTGAAAGATATGGTATTTGGTTGACTTTAAGTTCTATAATTGCTTGGTTTTCTTTTTTTGATATAGGACTGGGCAATGGATTACGTAATAAATTTGCCGAGGCTGTTGCGGCAGACAAGCATGAATTAGCAAGAACTTATGTCAGTACAACTTATGCAATTTTAGGGATACTTTTTCTATGTGTTATAATATTGTTTAATATTGTAAATCCTTTTTTAAATTGGCAAACAATATTAAATACAGTTGCCGTTGGAAAAAATGAATTATCAATCATTGCACTTGTGGTGTTTATCTTCTTTATACTTAGGTTTTTCTTTAAATTAATAGGAACTATATTAATGGCAGACCAAAAGCCAGCTGTAAATAATTCTTTCGGACCTATCGGGAATGTTATAGTTTTATGTATTATTTTTATCCTTACAAAAACAACTGATGGTTCGTTGGTTTTGTTATCAATCGTTTTATCTGTTGCACCTGTTGTGGTATTAATGGTAGCAACATTTTATTTTTTTAGTAAGGATTATAAAAAGTACAAGCCTAAATTAAAACATATAGATTTCAGTAAATCTAAGGATTTATTAGAATTAGGGTTTAAGTTCTTTTTTTTTCAAATAGCGGCTATTATATTCTTTTCAACAACAAATTTTTTAATTGCTCATTTTTCAAATCAAGAAACCGTAGCATCTTATAATGTTGCTTATAAGTATTTATTTATAGTAAATATGGTTTATGTAATTATTCTTACTCCTTTCTGGTCTGCTGTAACAGATGCTTTTTCACGAAAAGACTACACATGGTTAAAAAGAAGTTTGAGAAAATTAAATATTTTATCTGGAATAATGATATTAATTTTAATCGGAGCACTTGTAATTAGTCCTTATGTATATAAAATATGGATTGGAAACAAACTTATTATTCCATTTTCATTAAGTTTTGTCATAACACTATATTTAATACAACAGCTTATTGTAGCTCCATTTTCAACATTTATTAATGGACTGGGAAAGCTTAGATTAGGAGTATATGTTTTATCAATAAAATTAGTAATTTTTATACCGCTTGCTTATTTTATGGGAACGAAATACGGTGCATTAGGAATTGTATTATCAATGCTATTTATACAAATTCCTTCATTGATTATTGAACCTATACAAGTATATAAAATTATTAATCAAAGAGCAAATGGAATCTGGAATAAATAAAAAAGCAAATGATGGGAAAAAAAATATTTGTTACTCAGCCTACACTTCCAAATCTTGATGGTTTTATAGAGTCATTAAAAGAAATATGGGAGAATAAATGGCTAACTAATGATGGTAAGTTTCATAAAGAATTTGAAAATAAATTAGCTAAATTTCTTGGAGTAAAGTATATTTCTTTATTTTCAAATGGAACTTTGGCATTAATTTCTGCATTGCAAGTTCTTCGTATTACTGGAGAAGTAATAACAACACCTTACAGCTTTGTTGCAACAACACATGCTTTATGGTGGAATGGTATTAAACCTGTTTTTGCTGATATTGAACTAAATTACTGTAATATAGATGCGGAACGGATAGAAACAGCTATAACACCTAAAACAACAGCAATTCTACCTGTACATGTCTATGGAAATCCTTGTAATGTTGATAGAATACAAGATATTGCGGACAGATATGGTTTAAAAGTAATTTATGATGCGGCGCATGCATTTGGTGTAGAAAAAAATGACAATTCCATTTTGAACTATGGTGATTTGTCTATTTTAAGTTTTCATGCAACTAAAATATTTAACACAATTGAAGGCGGAGCTATTATTTGTCATGATAAAAAAACAAAAAAACGTATAGATTTTTTAAAAAATTTTGGATTTGCAGATGAAGTAACAGTAGTAGCACCTGGGATTAATGCAAAAATGAATGAATTGCAGGCTGCTTATGGTCTATTACAACTAAACACTTATCAGAAAGAGCTCTGGAAAAGGATGGAAATTGTAAATCTATATCGTAATTTATTACATAATACTAAAGGGATAACTTTTTTTAACGATATTCCTAATGTAAAACACAATTATGCTTATTTCCCAATTTTAGTCGATAAGAATAAATATAGGTATGAACGAGATGAGTTATATGCAATTTTAAAAAAGCATAACATTTATGCTCGAAGATATTTTTATCCTTTGATTAGTGATTTTTCGGTGTATAGAGGTTTGCCTTCAGCAAATCATGAAAACTTAATTTCTGCAAGAATTATTGCAAAGCAAGTAATTTGCTTGCCTTTATATTCAAATTTGAGTTTTGAAGATGTAGAACAAATTTCAAAAATAATAAAAACAGTGTAATTATGAATTCTTTTTATTCACGAAAAGAGCTTCTATCTTTAGGTTTTAAAAAAATTGGAAAAGATGTCTTAATTAGTAGAAAAGCTAGTTTTTATAATATAGAAAAAATTGAAATTGGTAATAATGTAAGAGTTGATGATTTCTCTATACTTTCAGGAAAAATCAAGATAGGGTCGTATGTTAATATATCAGCGTTAGAGCGTATTAAAAAAAACTAGTAAAGCAGATTAATAATGGAAAATATTTTACTATTTGGTGGTGGACTTCATACTAATTATTGTATTGATATTATAAAGAAAGAAGATAAATATAATATTATCGGTATTACAGATTCCATTAAAGATATTGGAACAGAATTGTATGGATACAAAGTAATCGGAAGACAAGAACAATTGAAAGAATTAATTGAAGAATATAAAATAGATGCTGGAATAATTACAATTGGCGACAATTGGTCGAGGAAGATAGTGTATGATTGCATTAAAAATATTATCCCAGATTTTAAATTTGCTAACGCAATTCACCCATCTACAATAATTGGGATGAACGTAGAATTTGGAGTAGGAATTGTAATTATGGCTGGTTGCATAATTAATCCAAATGCCGTTGTTGGTGATTTTTGTTTTTTTGCAACAGGAGCACAGTTGGAGCATGATTGCACTATTGGTGATTTTGCAAGTATTTCAGCTGGTTCTATTACAGGCGGGAAAGTTAATATAGGTAAATACTCAGCAATCACACTAGGTGTAACAATTATGGACAGATTGGACATTGGGGAAAACACGGTAGTTGGTTCGGGTTCATTAGTCACAAAAGATTTACCTGACAATGTGCTTGCGTATGGAAATCCTGCAAAAATTGTTAGCAATAGAAAACTTGGGGAAAAATTCTTAAAATCAAATTAAATTCACTTTTGACTTTAAAAGAAAAATAAATCCAATGATACCATCCCAATTTACAAATGTTACAGGAGTTATCATTGAGAAATATATCCAAATTGGTGTAGGTAGTGTTATTTTTCCAAATGTAAAAATTCACGAAGGTAGTATTGTAGGAGCAATGTCGTTAGTTAATAGACTTCTTTCCTAAATAATAAAATTTATATTATTGATTATCAGGTATATAAAAATTTGGCAATTTTCGTAAAGCTCTCATGTGCTTCACCGAAATACACACAAGTTAAAACATGTATAAATATTCAATTATAAGAGATTTAACTCACATTTAGAAAAAACATTAAAAATTATATACTCCTAATTATCAGTGATTAACCAAATAGTTATTTAGGAAAGAGGTCTAATAAAGATCTTAACCCTTGTAGTAAATATGCTGGCATTCCTGTTAGAAGAATAGGTCAAATATCAAATAATTTGCTAAAATATGCTACAAATTTAAAATATAAGGATGTATGAAAAGTAATAAAAAAGTTAAAATATTAATTCTTTCTAATTCTAACCCCTATAAGACAGCAGGTATAATTGCAAAAGATATTTTAGATGGTTTTAAAAGTAGAAACGAATTTCAAGTTAAGCTTGTTACTAAAACTTGGGACAGATATCAAGATAGTGATATCATATCAATTGATTCTTTTATAGAATATTTATTTAAGAAAGGGAAAAGAAAAGTTATAAACTTACTAAAAAGAATAGGGCTGATAAAAACACCAAATATAAATCACGATTTTAGTGTTCAGGATTATAATCAATCAGTTTCTCACTATACAGCCGAAAAAATATTAAAAAAAATAGACTATATTCCTGATGTTATTTTTGTTTTATTTACTCAAACTTTTCTAACACACAAGAATATATTTGATTTACAAAAATTAACAAGTGCTAAAATATACTGGCAGTTAGCAGATATGGCTTCATTCACAGGACTTTGTCATTACTCGTGGGATTGTAACGGTTATGAGAAAGCTTGCGGAAAATGCCCTGCTATTTATTCTAAAAAAAATAATGATATTTCATATCAAAATTTAAAGTTTAAAATTCAAAATATAGAAAAAACTGATTTACGAGTAATAATAGGTTCTGACTGGTTAATAAAAAAAGCACAGAAAAGTAGCGTATTTAAAAGGAAAAAAATATCAAAAGTTTTTATATCCGTTGAAGAAAAAAATTTTCACCCAGTTTCAAATAAAGCAAAATTAAGGACAAAATATAAAATAGCTTTTGACAGCTTTGTAATTGCATTTGGATCTGTTAATTTGAATAGTAAACGGAAAGGAATTAAATACATAATTGAGGCACTGGGAATAGTGCAAAAGAAATATTCTGGGAATAAAAAAATTTCAGTTTTATATTCTGGACGTGGGAGTATTGATGTAAATTATGAAAATGTTCACTTAAGTCATCTAAGTAGAAATGATTTACCAGAATTTTATCAATTGAGTGATATGTTTATAAATACTTCGATACAAGATGTAGGTCCATATATGCTATTGGAAGCTTTAATGTGCGGAATACCTGTTGTTTCATTTAATACTGGCATAGCTAGTGATTTTGTAATTAATAACCAGACAGGCTATCTAACAAGCGATATTTCTTCGATTTCTCTTTCTGATAGAGTATTAGAATTGTTACATCTTTCTGAAGGAAAATTGTCAAAAATGAAAGATACTGCATTTAAAAGAAGTAGAAAATTACTCTCAAAAGATGTGCAGATTGAGTCGTATATTAAGTTATTAAAAGAAGATAAATTACTATGAAAATATATTTTCGTAAAATTACTTATGCTTTGTTTTTTACAATGCTGATGTTTCCTATACTTTCATATATTTACGTTCAATTAAATTTGCCAAAATCAATAGGTTATTTATTTATTTTTGTTTTTTTTATTTACGGTATTTTTTTTATAATTAATGTGAAGAAAATAATATACCCTAAATTTCTATATCTTTTAATGTTGTATATGGTGTACGTTCCTATTCGTGCTCACTTATCTGGTGAGTTACCTAACAGGCATGTTCTTACTCAAACTTATTATGATATATTACAAACTTCGATTTTCCTATGTATTCTAATAATCTATAATACAAAATTCACAGAAAAATTTATAAAAAAAAGCATTTTTGTATTTAAGTTTACTGTGATAGCAACAATTATTGTATCAATTAATCAATTATTCGATAACAATTTTTTTGCATCTCCATTTTTCGAAGAATCAGTATTTAGTAAAGGTATTTATAGTTTCAGAAGAGTTTCTATATTTGGCTATATATCTTTATTATCTTTTGGACTTTCTTTTATTCCCCTTTTATCAGTGTTAATAGGGTATATGCTTTATAAAAGAGATAAAAGATATATATATATATTAATAATAGGTGGACTCGCTGCATTACTTTCTAATACTCGCTTTATAATTATAGGTTTTTTAATTATTACATTCCAAATTATTATTGTCTACAAAATTAAATTTTTGGGTATCTTTAAATATATTTTACTTGGTTTCATAGTATTAGTTATTTTGTTTCAAGCTTTAAGCTATTTTGGTTATAATTTGCAAGAGTGGATAGATGAAAGGCTTTTTGCAGAGGGAGATGTTACAGAAACAACACGATATAAAGCGATTGATAATTTTGTGTATTTTTTTCCACAAAATCCAATTTTTGGAAATGGTTTATTTCTTTCCAAAGAAGTTAAAGAAGCTTCGAATGCTATTGGTAGTTTTCAAATTCATGTTGGTTATCTTGCTCATCTGGTTTCTTATGGTATTGTTGGTAGTATCTTATTATTTGGTTTTTGGTTTGCCTTAGCAAAAAAGTTATATAAAACAGCTAAAAAAACTAATTATTGGGGTTCTTTTTTTGCATTTCTTACGTATTTTTGGGCACAAGCAACTTTAGTTAATTATTCAATTTTTTTTTATGGTTTGATGTTTGCTCTTGTATTTGACAAATATTTTCAAGATAAATATAAAACAGAAATTAATAAAATAAAGCCATCATAAACACTTGCTTTTAACATTAAACTTATGATCAATATCTTCGCCAAAATAACAAATAAATTCAATAAAAACATTAGTTCGTGCAAATTATTAGGGCAGACGCATCAAAATATTTAAGTGCTGAAAATCAAGGAATTACTGTTTTCAAAATAGTGAATTTTTAATGGTCTAAAAACATAACATATTGATAATCAAGTATGATTTATTTTTGATGCGTCTGCCCTAGCAAATTATCACATTCCACAGAATTAAGTGGTAAATAATCATAATTCAAAAATAGACAACTTGATAGTTAAGTCTTTTCTGTTGATTATCAATTAGTTTTAAGTTTGTAAATTGGTATTACAGTTAAGTAAATTAATCTTAAATTATTGCACCAATGCAAAGTCTTAAAATCCTAAATAATAAAGCAAAAGGAATTTGGAATAAATAAATTTTATGAAAGACATTAAAAATATTGTTATTATAGCCGCAACAGATTTTCCTTTTAATACTTCTGTAGCAAACCTGTTGAGAAACTTAGCACTGGGTTTTCAGAAACATAAAAGAAAAGTTCATTTTTTTCTTTTGCGAGGCAATATGCAGAAAAATCCACCTGAATTATCCAATAGAAAAAATAATTATAAAGGAGTTACATTTTCATATACTTCATTTATTAATAGACCTAATAAATATTTTTTGAAAATATTAGAGCTTATAATTAGTATATTTACAATACTAGTGTTAATTATTTATCGTAAAATTAAAGGAAATATTGATGCTGTAATTATTTATACCGGATACGCCTATCAAAATCTTCCAATTATAATAACATGTAAATTTATGCGTATTCCAATTTATAAGTATTCTGTAGATTGGTACAATAAGGAATCGGTGGTAAGAAAATGGTGGATGCTGCCAAAATGGTGGATGTTTATTGTTGAAATTTCGTTTTTTGATAAATTTCTTAACGGAATTATAGCCATTAGTAAGTTACTATATGAACATTATGAAAACATAGGAGTATCCAAAAAGAAACTTATTTTGATACCAAATATTATAGATATACAAAGTTTTTCAAAAATTGAAAGTGTTGATAAAGTAATTAAAGGTGAAAAATTATTTCGAATAGGGTTTTGTGGTGCTGCACTATTGTTAAATGGTGTAGATGACCTAATAAAGGCTTTTAAAATTGTTCACGAAAAGCATTTGAATACTGAATTGTTAATTGTTGGAGATGTTGTTGGAGGTTCGCAACTTCCAATATTAAAAACTATTGCTGAAAAGCAGAATGTAAGAAATAGTGTAATATTTACAGGGAGAGTACAAGGTCGTAAAATTCCTGATTATTTGGCAACTTGCGATATTTTGGTGTTAGCAAGAAAAAATACTCATTTTGCACAAGCCGGTTTCCCGACAAAATTAGGGGAATATTTTGCTTCAAAACGTCCTGTTGTAATGACTGATGTTGGTGATATAACAGATTATTTTACTCATAAGGAGGAATTGATGATTGCGAAACCTGATAGCCCAAAATCAATAGCATTAAACATTATTTATCTTTTAGAACATAACAATGAGAGAAAAAAAATGGCTCAAAATGGTTACAATTGGGCTAAAACAAATTTAGATTATATTAGTACAAGCAAAAAAATAATCAAATTTATGATTACAAATAAGTAATAAGATTTAAGTTCGTTTAGTTTTTAGACAAAAAAAAGCTCTCTACGTAAGGTATTGACACTCCTGAATTACTGTGTAACGCTACAGCGTGTTACGGTAATTAACTGTCCAACTTTACAAGGGTAGCCCCCCAAAATAATGATAATATTTTTCAACTTCAAATTTATAGTTTTTAAATAAAATTAATACCGTAAAATGAAAATCTTAATTGGGGCATCTTCAAGTTATAAGGCGATAGTTATAGCGAAATATTTAAAAAAGCACTATCCAAATTATAATATATATGGATTAGCAGATAAACAAATCTTTACTAAAATTCATTCAAAATATTTTGATAATATTATTGTTATACAAAATAAAATAAAGAATAATTTTGAAAAATCAATTTCTGTCATTTTAGAATCGAACGATTTTGATTTATATATTCCTGTTGATAGCTTGGAATATAGTTTTATTTATAAAAATGAGAAAATATTAAAGTTGAAACAATTATTTTATTTAGGAAGTAAAGACTCATATAATAAATTAAATAATAAACAAAATCTTCATTTATTGTGTGAAGAATTAGGGTTAAATATTCCAAAAACATATTATAATTCAATTCAGAATATTAAAATAGGATATGTTGTAAAACCTACTGATTTAACATCCTCAAAAGGAGTTTTATATATTAAAACTATTGAGGATATAAATAAGGTTAAACAAGCTGTATTAAAATATAAAGATTTTATTGTTCAGGAGTATATAGAAGGTGTTGGTGTAGGATATTCAGTCTTTGCAAATAATGGAAAAATCAAAGTTGGGCTTCAATGGCTAATGCTCATTCAATTTTCGGTTGGTTGGTATTTAGCCTATTAATAACGTTTTCTGTAATCGTAAAAACTAATGAAAATCACAATAATAACCCCAAACTACAACTACGCTAATTATATTGGTAAAGCAATAGAAAGCGTAGTAAATCAAGATTATAAAAACATTGAACATATAATTGTTGATGACGGTTCGACTGATAATTCCGTAGAAATAATTAAATCGTATATTGAAAAATATCCAAATAAAATTAAACTTATTTGTCAAAAAAATAAGGGACAATCTAATGCTTTAAACAATGCTTTAAAAGAAGTAACAGGGGATATTATTTGTTGGCTTAACTCAGATGATACTTTTTGTCCTAATATATTTAAAAAAATAATACAACTTTTCGAACAAAACCCTTCTGTTTTTGCAATTTTTGGAAATATCAACATAATAGATAAAAACGATAAATTTATAAGAACAAATAAATATTTGAGATTTAAATATATATCTGCCGTTTTTAATGGTTTTGGGAAAGAAATTCCGTCAAACGGAATTTTTTGGAAAAGCATACAAAATAATTTTAATATTTGTTTTGATGAAGAATTTGATTATTCTATGGATGCAGAATTTTGGTCTCGTCTATTGATTAATAAAAAAGTCAAAAAGATTAATTTTGTTTTAGCTAATTTTAGATGGCATGAAAAAGCAAAAACCATACAAAGCAAAAACAAAACCAACTTCGGATATATAAAAGCAGTGGAGGAAGAGTATATAATAATGAAAAAATCATATGAAAAATTAAACATATCAAAAATTATACCTTTCAATTATTCAAAAATATTTTATTATTATTATCGTCTTAGAAGAATATTTTTTAGAGGTCTCAAAGGCGAATATTTTAAAAGAAACAAATTATGAAAAATAAAATACTTCTATTACTAAAACTTCCACCTCCCCTAACAGGAGCAACACTAATAAACCAATATGTTACAGAAAGTGAATTAATTAAAAGTTGTTTTGAAGTTAAAACAATCAAGATTTCATATAAAGATAGTATTGATGATAAACGTATATTTTCATTCAGGAAAATATGTAATATTATTCTAACCTTTATTAGACTTTTAAAAAGTTTAATATTTTTCAGACCTCTACAAATTTATTTTCAAGTCTCACCAGTAGGCATTGCTTTTTTTCGTGATTGTTTATATATTTTTCTTATCAAATTTTTTCGCAAACCAATAATTTATCATTTACATGGAAGGGGTATTCTTGAATATACAGAAAATTTTTTTTTAAAAACAAAAATATATAAATGGGCATTCAGAAATTCCACAGTAATTTGTTTATCAAATTTGCTCACTTATGATATTCAAAACATTTATAAAGGGAAACCATATATTTTGCCGAATGCAATTACAATACATTTGACAATTAAACAAATAAAAAAAACTTCAACAATAAATATTTTGTTTTTATCAAATATTATTTTATCAAAAGGGATATTAGACTTTCTTGATGCCATAGAATTACTTTTTCAAAGTCAAACTGTTAAAAATGATTTTAGGGCATATATTGTTGGTAAAGAAGTGGATTTAGACAGAACAAAACTCAATGAACATATTATTGATAGAGGTTTGAATAATATTGTTGTATATTTAGGTGCTAAATACGATGAAGATAAATATGAAATTATAAATAAATCTAATATTTTTGTTCATCCAACCCTTAATGAATGTTTTCCATTAGTTTTACTAGAAGCTATGCAAAGTGGCTTGCCTGTAGTATCAACCTATGAAGGAGCTATACCTGAAATAATTGATGATGGAATAACAGGTTTTATTGTAGAAAAACAAAACCCTCAACAAATTGCAGAAAAATTAGAGATATTAATAAACAACCCAGAATTAAGAAAAAAAATGGGAGAAGCGGGACGGAAAAAGTTTTTAGAAAATTATACTATTGATAAATTTGAAGAAAACTTAGTTAATGTATTTAACCAAATACTTGAAAAACAATGAAAAGATATGATTTTTATGGGCTTGGTGTGGATGTGTTTGACAAAACAGAACTTGAACATGAACTATTAACTGCAATAAATAAACGAGAGAGAAAAATCTTGTATGGGCATGCACTTTGGTCTATACCAATGATGAATAAATATCCTGAAATATACAAATATGGAAATAAAGCAGGAATCTTAGTAACAGATGGCAGACCATTTTATATTTTATGCAAACATATAAAGAAAATTCCTTTAAAAATGGAAATTTCTATTCCCAATTCGGTATATTTATTACTATACTTGGCAAATAAAAATAATAAAAGTGTTTTTTTGCTTGGGGCAGATAAAATTACAAACCAAATAGCACAGGATAAAATAAATAAAAAATTTCCAAATATTAATTGTAATGGATTAGATGGTTATTTTAAAAAAGAGCAACATATAAAAATAATAGATAAAATAAATAATATAAAACCTGATGTTGTATTAATTGGAATATCTTCACCAATAAAAGAAATTCTTGCTGAAGATTGGAGAACAAAATTAGATACAGGTGTTATCGTACCATGTGGCGGGATGATAGACGTTTTAGCAGGAAAAGCTAAATTGACACCTAAATTTATAAAAAGACTTGGCTTAGCATCTTTCTATAGAGTTTTCCAAGAACCCAAAAGATTATTCAAACGTTATACATATATATATACATTTATTTTTTTTAGATTTTTTCCTGCTTTTATATGGAATGTTTTTATTCTGAAAAATAAACAATTTTCAATTCCAAAATTTTGTAATATTTCTGAAAATGATTAAAATATTAATAATTACCCAATCTGAACCTTTTTTTATTCCTAAAATGATAAGATATATCTTGGAACAACAAGAGCAAGATTATGAAGTTGTGGGTTATACTATTTTAAAACCGCACAGAAAAAATAAAACAATCAAAAGCTGGATAAAAGAGCGTGCAATAATTTATAAATATTCCGAGTTATTTATTGTAGCTATTGCTTTTTTTGGATGTATAATATACAATATATTAAGGCTTGGTAACTCATATTCTTCAAAAAACATTTTCCGTGATTTTAATATTCCAGAATTTGTGACAAACGATATAAACTCGACAAATTATCTATCTAAAATTTCAAAACAAGATATAGATGTTATAATATCAATATCTTGTCCTCAACTTTTTAAAGAAGAACTTTTAAACTTACCTAAGCTATCTTGCATTAATGCACATGGTACATTGTTACCACGACACAGAGGTGTTTTTGGTAGTTGGTGGACATTGTTTTCAAATGATAAGCAAGGAGGTTCAACAATACATACAATGGAATTAAAACTTGATGCTGGGAAGATTTTATGGCAAAAGGAATTTGAGATTGATAAATCGTTCACGCAATATAAAATTGCTTATACTACAAAAAATGACATGGCAAAAGGTTTAGTTGAAGTTTTAAATCAATATGTACAAAATTCGATTACTGAAATATCTCCTTGTTGTCAAACTTCTTATCACCGAGCTCCAACTAAGAAACTGGGAACTCAATTTCATAAAAAAGGCTTAAATATTATTAAACTTATAGATTTGAAGAATATATTTAAGAGTAAATTTTAAAATGTTTATACAAAATGGATTTCACAATAAAAATATCACCCAACTATTAAAAGTCTTGCAACAACGAGGCTTTTTATAAAAAAAATCAAAATGAAAATAACTTACGCTTTACCCGAAAATATCAGCAATCCAGAATTATTTACAGGACGTAAAGAAATAATGGAAAATTTCGGACAATGGGTGAGAT
>JAOZMB010000036.1 GCA_029934515.1 Bacteroidales bacterium | reverse complement strand
ATTTGAAAGAAATATTGGCGATAGGCTTAATAAACAATAAATCAAGAGCATAAATAAAAAAAAAAAAGCGAAAAAAAACTATTTTTGGCGAAGGTATTGTAAGTAAAAAAGAATATAAAGACACTGTCAGTGGTCGCATTTACAAGTACGGAAAAGACTTTAATAATTTTCAAGAAATTCTTTTTGCAGACAAAAGTGTAAATGATTTAATAGATGAAAAAAGATTAGTTCGAATTGCATACGAAGAAACTAACGAGTTTTCAAACAAATCTGTTACAGAAGGCGTGATAAATAAAGCGTACTCACTTTGTAATTTTCAAGACGGCAGAAATGGAAAAGCAATTGCCGTAGGAACTACAATAGGTGATGGCGAATTTCTAGTATTTGCAGAATATCAAGGATCGCAAATTAAAAAAATATCAATCGAATTTATGTAACTTGAATGACCTATATTGGGTGTGGTTACACACAAAGTTTGGAACAAATTACTGTTGGCGCGGCTTCAAACCACACCGACAGTAATTTAATGATTTTATTTAAAAACTTCTGTAATATCTATTTTTAACTCTGGAAACATACTTGCTGATATTTTATCGCCTTCGACATACATTCCAGATAGTTCATATTTATTTTTATTGTTCAAAATAAAAACATTAATATTTTTTTGTTCTGGATATGCAATCCAATATTCTTTTACTCCCGACCTTTCATAAAGCTTATATTTATCTCTCAAATCTTTTTTACCTGTGCTTGGCGATAATATTTCTACAATTAAATCAGGCGCTCCTATACAACCTTTTTCGTCTAATTTGTTGAGGTCGCAAATAACAGATATATCTGGCTGAACAACATCGTATATTTTATTGTTCGCTGTTTTTCCGTTCCTAGGCAATCTAACATCAAAGGGCGCTGAATAGACTTCACATTTTCTGTCTTCCAAAAAATTAAATATTCTATTTCCTATTACCATAGAAGCTTTTTGATGTTTTCGTAAAGGTCCAGCCATAAAATTAATAAACCCATCAATAAGTTCTCTTCTTTTGTCATCAATCCAAGTTAGATAATCTGCATAAGTATAACGCTTGTTTAAATTTAAAATAAGTGTTTCCATCTGTTGAAAATTAATTATGTGTAAATATTTTTTTATGATACAAAGATAAGATTTTTTTATTATAATAAAATATTTTTTTATAATTTTGAAAAATTAATTTTTTATATATGAAAAAAGGAATATGTGACCGATGTGGAGAATATAGATGGATAAACAAACATCATATTTATCCAAAAAAATATTTTGGAAAGAAAGGAAATAATGAAACGGTACAACTATGTTTAGATTGTCATGCCGATATTCATGAAATCTTACCAAAAGAAAAAAACAGCAAAACTTTTTACAAAACTTTCACAAAAAAATTTTTGACGAGTTTATTGATTGCTGTATTAATTTTACTAGGAATTTTTAAAATAATGATAACATGATAAAAATAAAACAAATAGGAACAATAGTTTCCGATACAGGCAAATTAATAATATGCGACCCAGATTTTTTAACTGATTGGAAAGATAATAAGTTTGTAAGTAAAAAAGAATATAAAGACACTGTCAGTGGTCGCATTTACAAGTACGGAAAAGACTTTAATAATTTTCAAGAAATTCTTTTTGCAGACAAAAGTGTAAATGATTTAATAGATGAAAAAAGATTAGTTCGAATTGCATACGAAGAAACTAACGAGTTTTCAAACAAATCTGTTACAGAAGGCGTGATAAATAAAGCGTACTCACTTTGTAATTTTCAAGACGGCAGAAACGGAAAAGCAATTGCCGTAGGGACTACAATAGGTGATGGCGAATTTCCAGTATTTGCAGAGTATCAAGGATCGCAAATCAAAAAAATAACAATCGAATTTATGTAACTTGAATGACCTATATTGTGGTTAGTAAATTACGAATTTGTTTACACATAGTAATAAGTATTTTACAAAAAACGCCTAAATACTTAATTTTCAACTATATAAATACTAAACAATGATATAACAAATTTATAATTTATAATTTAATATTATTTTTGCATTATTTTTGCAATAAAAAAATATCTTTGCAAATTAAAAACTAAAAATAATTTTATGAAAAAAGACATTCTAATTTCTATTGTTATAAGTGTTATGCTGTTACCAGCAATTGATGTATTTGTTAATAAAGCCGACAATAAAGATACAAAAATTATTGTCAAAAAAGGAGAGAACGATAACCGTAAATTATACGGTATAAAAGTGGCAGATTATCTTATTGAGAAGTCAAAAATTAAACCCAAAATGTATCTTGGCAAATTATTTTCAAAATATAATATTGAGCCAAATATTGTTTCTGAAATAATAGAAAAAACAAAAGCTGTGTTTGATGTAAGAAAAATTAAAAAAGGTAACGAATATACAGTTTTTTTATCAAAAGACAAGACAAGAGAAGTAAGTTATATTGTTTACGAAAAAAATCCAGTAGATTATATTATTTTTGATTTTACTGATAGTTTAAATGTTTCGCTTCGTAAACAAAAAGTAAAAACAATAACAAAAACTGCTGGCAGTGTTATAAATTCGGCTTTATGGTTTGCGATGGAAGATGCTGGTGTTAGTCCTTTGCTTGCTATTGATTTATCCGAAATATACGCATGGTCTATTGATTTTTTTGGTCTGCAAAAAGGTGATAAATTCAAAATTATTTATGAAGAACATTTCGTTAATGGTAAATCAATAGGATACGGAAAAATTAAAGCCGCTTTTTTTGAACATTCTGGCAAAGAAATTTATGCTATACCTTTTCTGGAAGATACTGTTAAATCATTTTATAATATAGACGGAACAAATTTGAAAAAAGCATTCCTAAAAGCACCACTAAAATATTCACGTATAAGTTCTGGTTTTTCACATGCTCGAAGACATCCTATTCTAAAAATTGTCAGACCTCATCATGGTGTTGATTATGCAGCGCCATCTGGAACTCCTGTTTATTCGCTTGGTAACGGAACTGTTATACATGCAAAATATTCCAGAGGTGCAGGACATTATATAAAAATAAAACATAACAACATATACACAACTGGATATATGCACCTGCGAGGCTATGCAAAAGGAATACGAAAAGGCGCAAGCGTGCAACAAGGACAACTCATTGGTTATGTGGGAAGTACAGGATTATCAACAGGCGCACACCTTGATTTTAGAGTTTGGAAAAATGGAAAAAATATAAATCCTCTAAAAATTGATGCTCCAAAAGCAGAACCAGTTAAAGAAGAAAATATGAAAGAATTTGTCAAAGTGAAAAATAAATATAAAAAATTAATGGACAAATTGATAATTGAAAAAAATAAAACAGAAATATGAAAATTTTTAATGAAAAAACAGCCAAACAAACAGCATACGAACTTCTAAAAATAAAAGCTGTAAAATTAAGTCCAAGCGATTTATTTACTTGGACTTCTGGTATCAGGTCGCCAATTTATTGTGATAATAGAAAAATTTTGTCATTTCCAGAGACAAGAAATTATATAAAAAAACAATTTGCGGATTTGATAAAAATAAATTATCCAGATGCAGATGTTATCGCTGGTGTCGCAACAGGAGCAATAGCAATAGGTGCATTAACGGCTGATATTCTTGGTAAACCTTTTGTTTATGTTCGTTCTAATACAAAAAAACATGGTTTGAGTAATCGTATAGAAGGTGTTCTGAGGAAAGATGATAAGGTTGTTGTGATAGAGGATTTGGTATCGACAGGCATGAGCAGTATCGAAGCTGTTAATGCAATAAAACAAAAAGGTAATAAAGTGCTGGGCATGTGTGCTGTGTTTACATATAAATTGCCTATTGCGGTAAAGAACTTCAAAAATATTGATTGTGAGTTAGTTACTCTTTCAGATTTTGATATTTTGAGCGAATTTGCTTTTGAATACAAATATATTACAAAAGAAGAATTAGAGATACTACGCAAATGGAAGTTCTCTAATTTTACAAAAAATTAATAGTAATACAGTAATTAAAATCCAGGTAAATCCATAGTAACAGTTGGAATAAGCAAAAGTAATGCTACTATTATTATAATCATCATAAATGGAAAGATAAATTTGAACCATTTTTCAAAAGGTATTTTTGCAACTCCGAGTACGCCGATTAGAACTCCTGATGTTGGAGTTATCATATTTGTGAAACCGTCTCCGAATTGAAATGCCATAACGGCTGCCTGACGCGAAATTCCAAGTAAATCTGAAAGAGGTGCCATTATCGGCATTGTTAGCGCAGCCTGTCCTGAGCCTGATGGTATTAGTAGGTTCAGCATCGATTGAAATATATACATCATTGTTATTGATGCTACTTTTCCAAATCCAGTAATAGAATTTGAAACGCTATACAAAATTGTATCAATAATTTGTCCATCGTTTAATATTTCTATAATACCTCCTGCAAAACCAACAATTATTGCTGCCGCAGCAATATCTTTTACTCCGAGAAGAAAGTAATTTGCTATTTTGCTTGGCGAAAAACCTTTCGAAATACCAGCGGCTATTCCCATCGCAAAAAACATCGTTGCAATTTCCAAAACATACCAGCCAAAACCCATCACTCCTATTATTAAAATAATAATTGAGAGAGTAATGATAAGAAGAATAAAAAAATGTGACGATTTACGAATACTTAAAAATCCGAGAACAATAAAAAATCCCGTTATAATAGGCAAAATATAACCAGAAATATTTAATTTATTTCCGATTTTTAACTCCGAATAAGGATACAAAAACGAAAAAAATATCATCGCCGTAGAAATAATTCCAAATACTAACCACGCAGATTTTAGAGCCGTTTTTTCTATTTTTTCAATATTATGATCAGTCCGCTTTCGCCAATATTCATCTTCCTTATAAACATAAGATAATTTAGGATTTGCTTTTATTTTACGTGCATATAAAATTACATAAGTAATTCCAGTAATATTTATAACAAGCCATGCAAAGAGTCTATATTCTATTCCAGAAAACAACGGAGTTATTCCAGCTATTCCCTGTGCCACACCAACAGTAAACGGATTTAGAAATGCTCCAGCAAAACCAAGTCCCGCCGCCAAAAAAACAAGTGAAACTCCAACAATAGAATCATATCCCATTGATATAGCGACTGGTACGAGTATCATTATGAAAGGAATTGTTTCTTCGCTCATTCCGAAAACTGCACCGAATAAGCTGTAAATTATCATTGTAACAGCAATAATAATATTATCAATATCAATTTTTCTAAATATTTTTTTCTTTTTTAACTTATTGTTATATTTAAGAAACGTAAAAATTCCTATATCAATAGCACGTGTTTTTGTTATAATCATAAAAGCTCCGCCGACCATAAAAATAAATATAATTATATCTGATTTTTCATTAAAACCCTTAAACATTGCCGAAAAAATTTGCCATGTTTGAACCTTGTGAGGAACATTGTGAAAAGAACCCTGTACGATAACACTTTTTTCAGAACCATTTACAATAATTTTCTCTCGTTCAAATCTTCCGCCTGGTACGATCCATGTCAATATTGACGCAAAAATTATAATGTAAAAAATTATTACGTAAGTATGTGGTATTTTTTTTAACATAATTTATAATTAATTAATTGTTTCTGAATACTTCTCTAAAAATTTGTAATGAATTAATTTTATAAGGTTTATCAAAATGTATTTGAAAATATTTAATAAATTTATGGAGTAGTTCGTTTTTATATTTTTTATTAAAATTCAATTTATATGCCTCATCAAGTTTGTAATCGAACAATAATCTAAATTTTTCAGTTAGCTCTTCGTTCATAAAATTGTTGTGAGAAGGCTGACCGATAATAAATTTGCCTGATTGCATATCAAATATTTTCTTTGTTTTAGAAAAATTATTTTTGGGTGCAATTCCAAGATATTTGCACAAATTCATTAAAAAAAGAATATGAAAATCTGTAATACTTTTTTCTGATAAATCCAATATTAAAATTGAATTTTTTAAGTAATTATATAGCAAATTATCTGGTTCATTTTCGCTCAAAGTTCTATATAATATTTCGCTTAGAAAACCAACAATTGCACTTTTTTTTATACTAAATGGAATTGATGTCAGCGAAATATCAATCGAAAAATCTTTTATCTTTTGCAGACCACCACTTTTTTTATTATAAACATTTAAATCAAGTAAAAAAAAAGGTTGTAATAAATTAATCTGCGACCTTCCTTTTTTTGATTTCGTTCTGAAAATAATATAAGATTGTTTTCCAAACTTCTCTGTATAAATATGTGTAATAAAACTTGAATCAGAATATTTAAAACGGTGTAATACTATGCCCTTAGTTTTGTGCAACATTGGAAAAAAATAATTTCGATTGATAAAAATATTTACTATTTTTGCAAAAAAAAAATATAGTAACAGTAAAAAAATAACTTCCAATTCTGTCATCATAGAATACGAATTTATTATTTAACTATTACTAAGTGAATTACGAATTATAAATTATGAATTACGAATTGGTTTACACCAGATAATAAGTATTTTACAAAAAACAAATCAGGAAGTTATTTTTTAACCATTACTAAGACAATAAAATTAACTCAAAAGAATGCAGCATTATGATATTTTGTAGGATAAATAATTAATGCCTATGTCATATTTTGTTTTTGGTGTTCTTCTGGTGCTTCGCATCACAAAAAAAACACCAAAAATAAAGTTACCAATATCAGTCTTCATCCCGCAAGTACCACAACACATTTATATCATCGACTTGGTTATAATATTATTATTTTAACAGTTCTCTGGCGATAATTATTTGTTGTATCTCTGATGTACCTTCATATATTTGAGTTAATTTTGCATCTCGCATAAGACGTTCCACGTGATATTCCTTAACATAACCGTATCCGCCATGAATTTGAACTGCTTCTGTTGTAACATACATTGCTGTTTCGGCGGCATAATATTTTGCAATTGCACTTGCTTTATTATAATCTTTATGTTGGTCTTTTAGCCAAGCAGCTTTGTGAACAAGCAAACGAGAAGCCTCTGTGCGTGCCTCCATCTCGGCAAGTTTAAAAGCTATTGCTTGATGATTTCCTATTAATTTTCCGAATGATTTTCTTTCTTTTGAATATTGTATTGACAAATCCAACGCTCCTTGCGCAATGCCAAGAGCCTGTGCAGCTATACCAATTCTGCCTCCGTTCAAACAACGCATTGCAAATTTAAAACCAAAACCATCATCACCTATTCTGTTTTCTTTCGGAACTTTCGTATCCGTAAACATAAGCGAATGCGTATGTGAAGCTCGCATTCCCATTTTGTTCTCTGCTGGACCTATCGTAAAACCTTTGCTAGCTTTTTCCACAATAAAAGCATTAATGCCTTTATGTTTTTTCTCTGGATTTGTGTGTGCAATTATTATAAAATATTCAGCTTCGGAAGCATTTGTTATCCAATTTTTTGTTCCGTTAAGTAAATAATAATCGCCTTTATCAATAGCTGTTGTTCTCTGTCGTGATGCATCTGAACCCGCCTCAGGCTCCGACAACGCAAAAGCACCAATTGCCTGACCCGATGCCATTGGATATAAATATTTCTGCTTCTGCTCTTCGCTGCCATAATGTTCAATTCCCCAATTAACAAGCGAGTTTTGAACAGAAATAAGAACCGAAACAGCTGAATCAATCTTAGATAACTCCTCCATTACCAACACATAAGAAATAGTATCCATTCCTACACCTCCATAATTTGGGTCAGTCATCATTCCAGTAAAACCCAACTCTTGTGCTTTTTTGATTTGTTTTATAGGCGGGATTGCTTTATCATCTCGTTCAATAACACCGGGTAAGAGTTCTGTTATTGCAAAATCTCTCGCCGCCTGTTTTATCATTTTATGCTCTTCTGTATATTTAAAATTCATAGTATATAAAAATTATTTTATTTTATTTTCAAAATCTTATTCCTGATATTACACTTACAGACATTGTCGTAGTGATTTTATTTATTTCTTTTTCATATATAATTTTTGATGCAAAATCCGAAATAAAATCTTCCGAAAGTCTTCCTGCGCCAGAGTTTACTACATTCAAACAAGAACCGCCAAAGATTGACAATCTTTTGGATATTTTAAAATCTAATGTTATAGACAATCTATTATGTATGTTTATTTTATTTTTTTCGGGATTAGACATAAAAACTATATTGGAAGTAATATCTTGATTTATATTTATTCTTTTGCCTAATTTAATTTTTGTTCCGAAACCAAGACCTGCCGAAAAGATAGATTTTTTGAAGAACTTTGTCCCTATATTATATATATTATAAAATTGGTTCGAACCAGATTTAAATGTTAAATTATTCATAAACATTTCGTCACTACTTATTTCAAAAGCTCGATAACCTTTTTTTACATGATTGTACAAGCCAAGCGAAATTCCTGATGCCGTATCTGAAATATTAATTAGTCCTATTTGTAATTTTTTGTTTTCTTCTGCATAATTCAAGATACCAGCTATTTGTATTCCACTATTTATTTTTGCATAATTAAAAAGTCCAGCAATTTGAAAAAATTTAATATCGCCAAGTGCAATATTAGTTATTGCAAGTTGAGCGCCAGTTACATTTTTTGTTATAAAATTATTAAAATGAGCAATCTGAACACCTTTCATTTCGCCAATAATAATATTTGATACTCCAGCAAGTTGAACTCCGCTGACTGTTCCTGTTGTTGTATTATTAACACCAGAAAGTTGTATTCCACGAACATTGCCTGTATTTATATTTATAGTTCCAGCAATCTGCATTCCGGTCATTTCTTTTCCGACAATATTTGCAAAACCAGATATTTGAACACCAGTTACATTTTCACTAATAATATTTAATAAAGAGCCAATCTCAACACCACTTACACCTTTGGCATATCCAGCAATAATATTTAACGAAAGAAAATTAACCATTATTCCGTTAGAGCCAAAATTTTTTCCTATACGAGGCAAAAGAGATATATGAAAAAATCTTTTACTGTTAATATGTTCAAGATTTTTTGCATTAATTTTTGTTGTTTCGTGTATTAATATATCTTCTAACTTTGGAATTTGGAGTTCTATTTTTTTTTGTTCTATTGATTCTACAATATATATTTTACGAATTAGTGATAGATTAATTATGTTTTGTTTTTTGGCATTTACAACAATAACTGTATCGTGATATCCTTGTTTACTATAATTAAGACCTCTAAATTTATCGCCAGATTCAACGGTAAGCAAATAATAACCAGACTTGTTTGTTATTGTAGAATATTTGCCGTCTATATCGTAAATACTTACGTGTTCAATACCGTTACTTGTTTTCGAATCTCTTATTGTTCCAGAGATAATATACTTTTTTTTTCTTTTCTGTTTTATTTCATTTATTTGTTTTGTCTGTGATTTTTTTTTCTTTTTTAACAAAATAATATGATTGCCAGCGACTTTATATTTCAATGAATTTTTAAAGATTTTATTTAAACATTTTTTCACTGATTTTTTTTCTATTTTTATTGAAATAATACTATCTCCGTTTATTATTTCTGAGTTGTAAGAAAATTTTACATCGGCTTTTTGTCCTATCGTAATCAATGTTTTTTTTAAGCTGAGGTTTGTTATTGTAATTGAAATTTTACGAGAGAGTATATTTTTTTGTGCGTTTGTAACAAAAAAACAAAATATTAATAATGAGATTATAAATAGCTTATTCACGTTGGATTGTTATACAAATTAAGAATTATTATTCTGATTTTTTGAGTGTATAAATATTATCATTTTTTGAGACTTTAAGATTAAAAGTATTTGTAATAATTTCAATAATTTGCTCGATTGAATCGTTACTAAATGTAGCGGAATAAGTAAGGTTTTTTATTTCTTTGTCTTCGAATATTATTGATATTTGAAAAATATTTTCAAGTGTTTCGGTAGCTTTATATAATTTTACATTGTCAAAGATTATTATATTGTTTATCCAATACATATCATTTACAATCTTCGGTTTTAACATTTCTGGTTTTCCTGTTTCGCTATTAAAAGTTCCTTTTTCGCCAGATGAAAGCATTATAGAAAATGTATCATTCTGTTGGTTTACATTAAATAAATAAACAGTTCCATTTTTCACGAAGACTTCTGTGTTCTGGTTTTTTTTGTTAGTATTTACATTAAAAGAAGTCCCAGTTACTTTAATATTACCGTCTTTTACTTTTATAAAAAATGGTTTCTTACTGTTTATTTTTATATCAAAAAAAGCTTCGCCAATTAGTTCTGTTTCACGAGCATTTTTATTAAATTTCTTATTATAAGTAAGTTGTGAATTTTTATTCAAACTTACAATTGAGCCATCCGTTAGTGTATCTACGATTTTTATGTCGAATGATTTTAATGCAATTTTTTGGATATCTGGTTTTTTTAACATCATATATGCAGAGATTCCACCAATTAAAAATACAAATACTGCTGCAATTTTCAAAATCGTTCTGAATAGATTTTTCCCTAAATTAATCTTTTTCGTAGATTTATCATCATAAAAATTAATTTTAGAATTAATTTTGTTCCATGCTACATTTGTATCAACAGCAACTGGCATTGGCGACAAACGTCCAGCTGCGCTCCAAGTTTGCTTTAATTTATTAAATTCATTAATATTTTTTTCCGAAGCGTTCAGCCATTTTTCTACTTCTTTTGTTTGTTCAAAATCAGTCTCTTTTAAGAGGTATGACATTAAGAGAATTTCATTTATATTTGTAGTTTTTTTGTCCATCGGCGTAGTTTTATAATTGTGAATTGTCTTGATTGAAATGTTTATTGTCGGCATAACTTGAAGCCACACCGACAGTATTAAACATATATAAGACAATTAAAATTTACTTTATCCCTATTATTAAATAAATTATTTTTCACATTAAACCAATTATCTATCATATTTAAGCAAAAATTTAGGATTTAACACTTTAAATGAGAATCTTTCTCCGTTTGTAAATTTTTCTTTATGTGGACGTATTACAATTCCTTCTCTCCATCCTTTTTTATTGATCAAAGATTTTCCTATTGACATTTCAACGAATTTGTTAATATCATTTTCTAACAAATATTCTTCCTTAACTATTGGCACTGTATTTAAATTTAAAGATTTTATTGTTGCAACAAAATCTTTAAAATCAAGGTATTTAGAATTATCAATATCAAAAATATTAAAAAAGAAAACAGTTTGTCCTCTTAGTTTGAGTGTATTTTTCTGTATTTTTTCTCCGACAATTTCTGCTTGTAGAGCATAATTTTTATTTAATGAGCGTAGTTTATTTTCAATATCTAATTTACGAGCTATTCTCCACATTGCATTTTCCTCGTTTTCAACAAGTTCGAGGTTTCTGCTACAGACCCCAAATTCGCCGTCTTTCATATAATATGTAACGCTACTGCCGTCAAGTTTTTCGGCAATATAACATTTTTCATTTTTGAATTTATCAAGTAAATTTTGTAATACTTGAACACGAGTTTCGTTTGTTTTAGGTATAAATGAAGGGAATCTATTTTTTGCTACACCCGAAAGCGATCTAGGAAGTGGTGGGTCATATTTTTCAACCCCAATAATATCAGTTACATCTAAATCTTCTTTTATGGTTGTTCCTGTAGGCAATACAGAAAGTTTAAAGCAAATACCCTGTGAAACTTGTCCTCTCAACTTAACTGTTTTTATTCTCATTTTTCGTGGTTTCAGAAAATCATATTCTGGTTTCTCTGGCATAATGCTGTCTATTTCGCAATAAACACATAAATCTCCTACCTTAAATTCTCCTTTTTTAACCACTACTATCCATCCTAAAACTTGAGCTTTTTCTATTGTATCTGCTCCTTTTATAGGTTCTAATGATTTTATTTTTTGTATCGAAGCTAATTGTCTCATGATTTGTTTTATTATTAGATTAGTAAATTTTATTACATTATATTCCTAAAAATTATTTATTTTTACTATATAGTGTTCTTAACACCATAAGAAAATTATGCAAATATATTTTTTATTAATAATAAAAAAAATTTTATGACAAAATTTTAAGGCAAATGCATCAAATTTTGATTATTTCTTTTTACTTTGTAATGGTTAAAAATAACTTCCTGATTTATTTTTTGTAATTTACTTATTATCAGATGTAAACCAATTCGTAATTCATAATTTATAATTCGTAATTTACTTAGTTTATCTTTTGTTTTCATTGTTGATTCAATTTTAACAAGCGTATTTAGACATTTCCATTTATGAAGAGTTTTACCAATAGAATAAAACTTTTACAAAGATAAAAAAAATATAAAATAACAATGCTATTTTAGAACAAAGTCTAATTTAATATCAAAATTAGATAACATTACTTGTATTTATTCTGACAAGAAACTAAAATGAACAAAAAAAAAGTCTTTCCGATATACGAAAAGACTTTTTTTGATTTAATAAATCTAATATTTATGATAGAGAATTTACATACTTTACAAGTTTTGATTTTAAATTAGCAGCTTTATT
This sequence comes from Bacteroidales bacterium, assembly GCA_029934515.1. Lineage (GTDB taxonomy): Bacteria > Bacteroidota > Bacteroidia > Bacteroidales > JAADGE01 > JAOZMB01. The sequence goes on along the minus strand of JAOZMB010000036.1, from coordinate 14,548 downwards.
TTTATGAATAATATTCTTTTTTGCTACTTTATCTAATAAACTTGATATTTTTGGCAACATCTCTAAAGCTTCATCTTTATTATTTGTAATTCTTAACTTTCTTATTGCATTCCGAACAGTTACAGCATAATATTTGTTATGAAGCCTTCGTTTTTCATTTTGTCTGATTCTTTTTTTAGCCGACTTGTGATTTGCCATTTTTATTTTATATATTATATTTTTAATACTAAAAAAATTCCCTCATCAGGAATTTTTTAAAATCGTAGTCCGTAGGGGAATCGAACCCCTGTTACCGGGATGAAAACCCGGCGTCATAACCCCTAGACCAACGGACCTGCTTGTTTCTCATTTGCGATGCAAAACTAAAACTTAATTTGTTATAAACAAAAAAAAATGACCTTTTTTTATAAAAAATATTTAATTAGTTAAAATAAGTTTATGTTTTTATTCGTTAACATATTGAATATCAGAGCTTAACAACAATATAATAATAATAATTTTTTTTTCATTTTTTTTCATTTTTTGATGATATTATTCTTAAAATAATAAAAAATACCATACTTACACTAATAAAAATTACTGATATTGTCTTTGCATTTTCTAATCCGTAACTTGTGAAACGCTCATAAATTAATATTGGAGTAACCATAGGATGATATGCAAGAATAATTACAGCTCCAAATTCGCTCATCCCACGTGCAAACATCAATATCAATCCAGTGATTATACTTTTGTGTGCAAGTGGCAGCGAAATAGTAAAAAAAGTCCTTACATAAGAAGCACCAAGCGAATAAGCTGTTTTTTCAAGTTGTTCGGGAACTGCAATAAATCCATCACGAGCAGAGTTTATCAGAAAAGGTAAACTGACAAAAGCCATAGCAAAACCAATTCCTATAGGATGACCAACGAAATTTATACCAAGTTCACCAGCAAATTTACCCAAAAAAGTATCTCGCGAAACAAATCCCAAAACTGCAATTCCAGCTGCCGAGTGCGGAATAACTATAGGTAAATCAATTATTCCTTGAACTATTGATTTACCTGTAAATTTTTTTCTCGCAAGCAAATACGAAAGTGGAATTGCAAATAATGCAAAAAGTAAAGTCGTAAAAAATGATATTTTTAAGGTCAAAAATATACTATCAATAACTTCACTGTCTCTTGCAGATTCAAATAATTCAGTTTTTGATGTATCAAGATACAAATTAGCAAGAGGTGCAAAAATAAACAATAAAACTACACCTCCGAGAAATATAAGTAACAAATTAAAAGTGTTCTTTTCTTTCAAAATAAAATAATTATAAATTTGATAATATATTTAGTTCGTTTAATAACTTCCATTAAATTTACGTATAAACCACTCGGCTGACAGTAAGAATAGGATTATAAAAAATAATATTTTAAGGTTTATTATACTTTCTGTTTTCTTTTCGCTGAACGAAATAGGAACAATATTTTCGTTCTTTACAATATCAGAAAAAAGGCTGTCAATTTGATTTGGATAGTACATTTTGCCGCCTGTCTTTTCCGAAATCTGATGCAGTAAATTATGATTTGCAACTGTATTTACAGATTCTATATTTATCGGTGTTACTGTAAAAGTTCCAGATTTTTTCTTTTTTTCGCCGTCAATAATTGTTTCTGCGTTCCATGTGTAATCTCCTGGCGAAAAAATACCAGTATTAAGAGAATATGATTTTCGTGTTTTGTTGAATAAATATTCATTTTTATTTGATAAAGAATCTCTTATTTGAAGTTTAACATCTGCATCATTAATCAACTCATAACTTTTGTTGTAAAGCTCTGCATTAAAAATTACATCACTATTTTCAGGAAAAATTTTATTTACATTAACTCGAAACCTTTCTTTGTTTATGTGTAGAGTCAAATATTGTACGGTCTTATTTATTAGTTCATTAAACAAATACTGGTTTTGATTTTTTTGATAATCATAAATCCGCCAGCGCCACAGTCCCTCGCCAGTAATAACGGCAAGTTTCCCGCCCGATAGTGTTTCATTAGGATTGAAAATTATTAGTGCCTGTTCTGTTATTATATTTTTAATTTTACGATAGAATAAAATATCTGAATTACCAGTAAGACGATAATTCCCAAAAGGAGATTTTAGTGGTGGCGCATCAGCAACAAAAGATTTTATTTCGTCATTTAATTCAAAAAGAGAAAAATCTTTGTTGAACTTTCCCTGAACATCATCAAAAGCATTGTTATACTGACCTATTTTTATTCCTGTTTGTAAATTATCAAATTTACGGCGACTTGTCTGAGTCCCAAGTATATAAAGAACAGGAATATTTGATTTGTTTATTTCAGATAACAAATTTACAGCAGAGTTTTTTACCGACGGAATCTGATGCAATATAATCAAATTATATGCTTTTATAGTTTTATTAAAATCTTTTAATATATAAAAATCTGTTTCAAAATTTTGATTAACACTAAGAGACTGTCTTATTGCCGATACGTCTGGGTGTGGCGAATTGGCAAGTATTAGTATTTTTTGTTTGCTGTCAATAACTTCTACAACAATTGTTTTTAAATTATTTTTTGTACTCAACTCGCCAGATATTTCGTTCAGTACTATTCTTAGCTGTCTTATTCCAGTATTCTCGGCTTTAATTTCAAAATTAATTTTCTTAAAAAAATCATTTTTGTCAATCAAAATATTCTCTGAATACAATAATTTATTTTTGTCATAAATTTTTATTTCAGTTTTTTCTCCTTTCAATTTTTTCGCACTTATCACAGCTTGAACAGGAAATTTATTATTCAGAAAAGCTATTTTATTATGTTTTACATTACTAATTAATATATCTTTTTTTACACCAGTATCTCCAAGTGCAATAGTGTAAACTGGGAATTCAAAATTTTCGAGAGCATAAATTGGATTTTTTCCTTTATTGTATATTCCATCGCTTGCAATAATTAATGCTCCTGTATTTCTATTATAATAGCTGTTTTGTATCTCTCCTAATAGTTCTGAAATATCTGTTTCTTTGTCTGAAAAACTATAATCAATTTCTTTTTTTATTTTTTCGCCAAACGAATATTTTTGAAGGTCATATTTAGAAGATAATTCATTTGTCAGATTACCAATACTGTTATTATATTTTTTGGAATTTTCTTTGTCTTGAAAAACGGATTCTGAATTATCTTGTGCAAAAATTATTATTGGACTCTCTATTGTTCTACTTATTGTTTGTAAAAAAGGAGAAAGCAATAAAAAAGCAATAATACTTACAGAAATAAATCTAAGCGCGAACATAAAACTCATTACAATTTTTGATACTTCTTCGAATTTTTTATCTTTTCTATACAGTAGGAATGCGTATAAAAATCCGCCAGCAATACAAAATATCATAAACCAAAGCGGGTATTCCGTTATAAGATTTGTTGTCATTTATTATTTTATTAAATAATGGTATTTTAAATAAAAATATTCTTACATTAATATTCAAAATTATAAATACATATTGTATTTGCAAATAAAAATTACTTTTTTTTCAATATCTTTGTAAGTTTGTATTTGTATTTATAATGTATAATTTGAAAAATTTTGTATTTATTATCTTAAATATTTTTTTTATAATAATAAATAAAAACATGTTGTTTGCCAACAAATTAATCTTAAACACAACTTTTTATTGCATATATGTCGGAATATTTTTATGTTTTTTTGCATATTAAAGAACTATTTTTATAATAAATTTGTATTATAATTTTTTATATATAAATTTGTTGTTTATATTTTTTATTCTAAATAATTTGTAGAATATTTTTATGAAAATAGACTATCATTAAGGAATTAATAGTTTTAGAAATCAATAAATTTAATATTAATATAAAATGAAAATGAAAACCTTAGGAATTTTTGCAATAACTATTTTTTCTGTATTTTTGTTTAAGGACAATTATGCACAAAATTTAAAGCATTCCAAAATTGCAAGCCAACTGAAAACAGAACAAAAAACTTCATTAAAGAAAGCTGAGAGTATTATAGAAAAAGCAGATAAGAAGTTGAGCAAAGCAGATGATATTGAAGAAGTATATCAAAAGTTGAGTAGTTCAAAGAAAAAGAGGAAACTAAAAAGATGGGAAAAGAAAACATGGGAGTCAAAGAAAAATCGTATATCAGCCGAAAAAGATTATCAAAAAGCTTATCAACTTGCTTTCGATGTTTACTCTGAAGTAATAAATAGTGATATATATTTTGTGGAAGAAGACGAGGAAAAAGCCAAAGCACTAAATTCAGAAGCAGAAGTTGCACTTATTGAATCGGAAAGTGAAATGTCAAAATATTCAAAGAAAAAAAGTAAAAAAACTTTAAAAAAAGTTATTTATGACAAATTAAAAGGTGACTTAGACAAATCTCGAAAATTAAAAGAGGAAGCCCTAAGTAAACAATTCTTGGCACTTGACATAGTCCTGATGCAGGAGAAGAAAAGAATAATGGACGGAAAAGATAATTCTGCTTGGTATTATGCTAAAAATTATGCAACAGTAGAAGGATACGAGGAGTATATTAGCAAATTTCCAGACGGAAAATATGTTACACAAGCAAGAGATAAAATCCAAAAAATTCAAAAAAATCCAAAAAAAGATTTAGAAACAGAAGATACAGAAGGAAACATGGGTACGACAAAAACAAATTTTGAGAATACTTTTAAGGTGCAGATAGCCGCATCAAAAGGAGTAGCATTGTCAAAAAATAGACTTGCATCAATATACTCAAACGTGTCAGAAATAGAAGAAGTTTTTATTAAAGGTTATTATAAATATAGAATCGGAGCCTTCTCGAATTATCAAGAAGCTGCTGAACTAAAAAAAACACTTAAAAGAGGAATTAAAGCATTTGTTGTAGTAATTGACAAAGAAGGAAACCAAGTTGAAATTACTCACGAAATGAAGAAAAAAAATTAAAGATTTTTTTTAGTGGCTATTTGTTAGTGGTTAGTTGTTAGTTGTTAGTTGTTAGTTTCTATTTGTTAATTTCTATTTGTTAATTCTTATGTTTGCAAAATAGTAATTCCTTGATTTTCAGTACTTAAATGTTTTTCTGCGTCTGTTATATACAGACGCAGAAAATTTTGTCAAGTTTCATTTCAATAATTCTAACTATTTTATAAAATATGAAAGATATTAAACCTTACAAAAATTCCAATAAAAACAAAAAAGAGCAAGTCGCTCTTATGTTTGATAACATAGCTTTTAGATACGATTTTTTGAACAGGTTTTTATCTCTAAGTATTGATAAAATTTGGCGAAGACAAGCAATTAGATTTTTGATTCCTTCATCACCCCAAAAAATACTTGATATTGCTGTTGGAACTGCTGATTTTGCAATTGAAACAGTGAAAATTATTAAACCAAAAAGTATTATTGGAATTGATATCTCTGAAAAAATGCTTGCTGTTGGCAAAAAAAAAATTATAAAAAAAAAACTTGAAAACATTATTAAACTTCAAACAGGAGACGCTGAAAATATAAAATTCGCTGATAATTATTTTGATGCTGTTACTGTAGCTTTTGGTGTGCGAAATTTTGAAAATATTGAAAAAGGTTTATCTGAAATGTATCGTGTCCTAAAAAAACAAGGTGAACTTGTTATTCTTGAATTCTCGAAACCTCGAAAATTTCCAGTAAAAAATATTTATAATTTTTATTTTAAAAATATTCTTCCTTTTTTTGGGAAACTATTCTCTAAAGATAAATCAGCATATACCTACCTGCCTGATTCTGTTGCTAACTTTTCAAACAGCGAAAAATTTATGGGTGTTTTAGAGAGAATTGGTTTTGAAAAATGTAAATTGAAAACCATTTCATTTGGAATTGCAACAATTTATTACGGAAAAAAATAATCCAAATTTGATAGATAATTTAGGCAAATTTTTATAATTGTTTACAAATTTTTAGTTTGTGATATGTTATTTATTTTTATCCATTAAAAAAAAAAAAATTGTTTATTAATTCATTTTTTTACTTTTGTTTTTTTGATAAAGAAAATTTTAAGATGGATTTAATAAATAAAGGTACAGTTGCAAATTCTTTGTGTGGATATGTTAGAATAGACCGTTGGGAAGATGAAAAAACAGATAAACTTATCGAGCATTATAAATCAATTATTGAGCTTCTTGGAGAAGATGTTTCGCGCGAAGGACTTATAAAAACTCCTTTGCGTATAGCTAAAGCTATGCAATTTCTAATGCAAGGTTATAACTCAAAACCAGAAGATATCCTTAAAAGTGCAATGTATAAAGAAGATTATAAAGAGATGGTTATTGTTAAAGATATTGAATTGTATTCTATGTGCGAGCATCACATGTTACCGTTTTTTGGCAAAGTTCATGTTGCATATATTCCAAACAAATACATAACAGGGTTAAGCAAAATTGCACGTGTTGTTGAAGCTTTTGCCAGAAGAATGCAAATTCAGGAAAGACTTACATTTCAGATAAGAGATTGTATTGAAAATACTCTTAAGCCGATGGGAGTAGCTGTTGTTATCGAAGCACAGCACATGTGTATGCAAATGAGAGGAGTTCAAAAACAAAGTTCAACAACAACAACTTCTGCTTTTACAGGAGCTTTTGACAGAGTAGCAACAAGAGATGAATTCTTAACTCTTATTAATAAATAAAGTTTGTTTTGTGACTCCAATAAAAAAATTTTTAAATTAAAAATAGAATATTATGGAATACAATTTTACCGAGAAAAATAAGTTATCTGTCAAACTGCATGTTGAAAAATATATATCAATGTTAAAAAAACAAGCTCGTTATTATTTTGATATTAAAGAGTTTAACGAAATTATTGATTTTTTTTTAGAAAAAGGTAAAATAAATGAAGCAGAAGACGCAATAAATTTTGGATTAAGTTTACACCCTTACGCATTTGAACTTAAAATAAAAAAAGTTCATATTCTTATTGACAGAAATGAAATAAAAATTGCACAAAAATTGTTGTACAAGTTAAAATCATTACAACCAGAGGAGCCTGAGATATATTTTCTTATGGCTTATATAAATGTCATTAATAAAGATATCGATGATGCTGAAATATTTTTTAAGAAGTTTATAAAATCTAATATTGATGATTCAATTTTATCTTCTGTTGCTTTTGTTTATGAGCAAAATGGTTTTTATAATAAATCTCTTAACTATTTGATTGAAGCTTATAAGATAAATCCAAAAAATGAATATGTCTTGTATGACACAGCATATTGTTACGAACAAATAGGCAATTTGAAGAAAAGCGCTGAATATTATGAAAAATATCTTGAAGAAAAACCGTTCTCTTCAAACGCTTGGTATAATCTGGGTGTAATAAATAATCAAATAAATAGAAACGAAAAAGCTATTGAGGCTTATGATTTTGCAATAGCAATTAAACCAGATTTTGCATCTGCATATTTTAATAAAGCTACTGTTTTGGCAAATAATAAAAAATATAAAGAAGCTATTGAAGTTCACAAAGAATTTTTAAAAATAGAAGAAAATAATGTAAAATCATTGACATATATTGCTGATTGTTATAAAAATATAAATGAATTTGAGTTAGCTTTTAAATATTATAAATTTGCATTAAAAAAAGATAAGTATTATACAGAGGCATTGTACGGAATTTCTGTTGTTTGTTATCAAAATAAAGATTATAAAAATGGATTAGATTATATTGTCAAAGCAATAAATACAAATAAAAATAATTCTGAATATCATTATATGAGCGGATTGTTTTATTATCAGCTTGGTTTTTATGACAAATCTGAAAAAAATTTCTTAATATCATTGGAAATAGACCCATTTCCCAAAAAAACATGGCTCTCATATTCTGATTTATTTCTATATAAAAATAATAAAAAAATAATTGAAATACTAAATAAAGCAGAGAAACACATTCCAGATAATGCTGAAATAAATTATAGACTTGCGGCACATTATTTTCTTGAAAAAAAATATAAAAATGCAAATAAACATCTTGAAAAAGCGTTAACTATTGAACCCGATTCTTTTCAAACATTTCTGGATTATTGTCCTAATGCATTAATATAATCTTAGTTTCAATCATAAACAGTTAATTTATAATATTATGAAAAAAATGATTTTTTGGTTTATCAAAGGATTTGGTATTGGAGCGGCGAATATAGTACCCGGAGTCTCAGGCGGAACAATTGCCTTAATAACAGGTATCTTCGAACGACTTATAGATTCTATAAAATCCTTTGATATAAAAGCAATTAAATTGTTATTTAAAGGTAAATTTAAAGAATTTGTTGTATATACAGACCTTGTATTTTTGTTAATTGTATTTGCTGGAGCGGTTGCAAGTATATTTTCTGTTGCTAAGTTACTCGGTTTTTTATTTGAAGAACATCCTATATATGTATGGTCTTTTTTCTTTGGCTTAATACTAGCTTCTGTTTTTTTTGTAGGTAAAACAATAAAATACATTACATATCAAGTATTTATTTCGTTTTTGGTTGGCACAACAGGTGCAGTATTATTATCCTTATTAAGTCCTGCAAATGAAAATACCTCATTTATATATCTTGTCTTATGCGGAATAGCTGGCATTATAAGTATGATATTACCCGGTTTGTCTGGTTCGTTTGTTCTTATTCTTATGGGAAATTATCAATTAGTAATGATTACATCTGTTAATAATTTTGATTTAAGTATATTGTTTCCAGTATCGATTGGTGTTGTTATTGGTTTGCCTATGTTCTCTCGCGCACTGTCGTGGATATACAAAAAATATCGAGACCAAACTATTGCCACACTAACTGGTTTTATACTTGGTTCGTTAAGTATTCTTTGGCCTTGGAAAGAAAAAGTATATCTTAAAGATGCAAACGGTATAGAAATAATGAAAACAAACGGAGACCCTATCATTCAGAATTATATCAAAATAATGCCAGAAATGAATAGAGAACTTTTACTTATATTTGCTGTAATATTAACTGGAATACTTACTATATGGCTTATCGAAAGACTGGCGACTCCAGAAGAAATAGAGGCAGATAATAATGAATTTTAAATCATAAATAAAATATCAGTTATTTTGTTAGTAATCATTAAATAATAAATTATTATTCTGTATAAATTAGTTTTTGCTTCTTACAGTTTTACAAAAGTTACTAATAATATGGCACACATCAAAATATTTAAGTGCTGAAAATCAAGGAATTACTATTTTGAAAAATAGATAACAACAAATAGCCACTAACAACTAACCACTAACCACTAAAAACTATATAAGAATCTTAAATTATTTTTTTTGATATTACTTACCAATTATTAATTTTTATTCCAAGTTCTTTTAATTTTTTTTGTGTAGGTATTCCGTTGCTGTCGTATCCTTTAATTTTATAATATTCATTTAGCATTTTTTCTAAAGGAACGACTTTTTTTTCAGGGTCTGTTGTTAGTCCTTCTTTAAGCATTCTATTGGGCAAAATATCATCTTTCTTTGTGATTCCTTCGCGGGTGTTCATAAATCTTTCCAACAAATGTATCCGTTCGCCAGCTTTGAACATTGCAGACTGCGACAATTCTATTTCTATTATTGATTTATAAGTTCTGCTGTAAACACTTACGTCCATCAGCGCAAGAGCAAGAGCTGGAGAAAATTGAAGCGCTTTTCCAAGAATTTTTTTAGGTGTATATTTAGCAATTAACGGTTCAAGCATGTATGCAAATGAAGTAAACTGACAAACATGTAACGAATTAATAGCGGAAAATAGTTTCTCAAAATAATCAACTATATATGCTTTTGACATTGTTGTATTTGCTTTCAAATAGCCAAGAGTTGCTTCAAGCGAAAACATCGGTGCCGACAAATGACAAGCTCCACGATTGGCAACAGCATAAGCAAGTCCCTGTCCCCAAGAGCTTCGTGGGTCATAAGCGGACATCTCAAGACCTTTTACATGAATAGCAAATTCTTTGCCTCCATATTTTTGTGATAAATATTTTACTCCCTCAGCGGCTTCGTTTCCAAAACCTTCACGTGATGCAATGGCTTCAATAAGTTTTATATATTCTGCTGTATCTCCGAATTTGTAGTTCTGTTTTATTAAACCTTTTTCACAGGCTTCACTGATATAAGATAAAGTCGTGCCTACAGATATTGTGTCCAGACCAAGTAAATTACATTTTTCATTTAGTTCTGTAATATCATAAGTATCAAAAATTCCAAGATTAGATCCAAGTAAAGCTGTTGATTCATATTCGGGTATTTTTTTTTGCTTCCCATTAAATATTCCTTTATGACCACAAAGAATTGTACATGGTTTGCAAACACTATATTTTTGATTATGTTTAACTTTAAACATTTCACCAGAGATGTCAACAGCTCTTTCGTCTTTACCTGCTTTAAAATTTTTTATTGGTAGAATATTTGCTTTATTGCACAAGTTAATATGAGCATTTGTACCGTAGTTTCTGTAGTAATCAGAGGTAACAAAATTATCATTAATATATCTATTTCCGAGTTTTTTTACAGCTTTAAAAGCATCTTCATTTGCTGGTTTTATTTCGTAAATACCTCCTTTTGCAACAATAGCTTTTAGATTTTTTGAACCAAATACAGCACCAATTCCTCCTCGTCCCAGATAACGTGTTCCAGAAATTACATTAGCGTATTTTACAATATTCTCACCAGCCTTTCCTATGACTAGCGCACCGTCTTTTTTGCCAAGTTTCAATAATTTTTGTGTCTCTTGTGTATCCTTTGTAAGCAGAAAGTTGGCATCTAAAAAAATTACACTTGTTTCATCAATTACCATATAAATTGGCTTATCAGCTTTTCCAGAGATAAGAATTCCATCGTATCCAGCAGTTTTGAGCGACATACCAAACGGGCCACCACATGAAGAACTAACCATAATACCAGTTAGAGGTGATTTTGTAATTCCAGCAAATCTGCCAGAATTAGGTGCGCCTGTTCCCATATAAACACCAGTCATTATTGCAATAATATTTTCTTCGCTCAGTGGGTCGATTTTGGGTTTTAATCTATCATAAATCAATTTTAAACCGAGTCCTTTGCCGCCAAGATATTCTGCACGGTCTTTATGTGAAATATAAAATTCTTTTGATTTTTGTGTAGAGAGGTTAATCTCAAGAATCTTATTTGATGTACCTATTATTTGTTTTTTAATCATAATTATTTATGTGAATTAATAGTTGAAAAAATATAATTTTATATATAGAATTATTTTTTTTCAATTGCATCGTAAAGTGCCGAATGTATTTTTTGTCGTATTTTAAGACTGTTTATTTTCCAATTTTTTTGTGTCGGATGTACTCTGTTAGATAGAAAAACATAAACTATATTTTTGACTGGGTCAATCCAGATACAAGTTCCCGTAAAACCTGTATGACCGTATGAATCGTGAGTTGCTCCGTTACCGATAATCGAACCTTCTCCTGGTTTATTAAAACCAAGTCCACGATGGCTGTCCTCATGTGTTCCGCTAAATAAATTTACAGTCTTTGGCGACAAGAATCGCATACCTCCGTATTGTCCACCGTTAAGCCACATCTGTCCGATTGTTCCCAAATCACGAGCATTAGAAAACAAACCAGCATTTCCTGAAACGCCTCCAAGCAATGCAGCAGATGGGTCGTGTACATCACCAGTTAAAAGCTGTCTTCGCCATTTGTTGTTCTCGGTAGGTACAATTTTTGATAGCTCAAAATATCTTCTTGGTTTATAACAAATTAAACTTAAACCCATTGGTTTATAAAAATTTTCCGACAAATATTCATCAATATTTTTGTTGTTTAAAGAATCTATTGCTTGTTGTAGCAGAATCATATTAATATCGCTGTATTGATATATTTTTCGAGAATAAACTCTAAGTCGTTTTGTATTTTTCCAGAGAGAATCAAGATACCTATTCTGCAAATAGAAATTCTCTGCTATTCTTGTCTCGGCACTATCTTTTATATATTCTCTTGTAAAATATTCATCAAAAGGATTTTTTCTAATGTCCAGAATAGTTTTTGGAACTTGTTTATTACTATCATTTAATACGATAAGAGTATCTGTTATTTTTTCCTGTTCTTTAATCATTTTTCTATAATATTTTCTGTAGAACAAGAAAGGCAATATCGGCAGTGAAGGACTAATTCCAGACTTGTGAAGTAAAATATCTTTTATTTTAACTTTGAAAATATTGTTTCGCGGGGTCAATCTTATAATTAAAGTGTCGTAAGCAACCAATACAGAGTCGTTTATATGCAAAGTATCCTGATGTTTCAATAATTTATTTATGTTCTTAATATTTGAAATTAGAAGAGTATCAATATTTATTGTCGTATCGGCTTTGATATTTGAGTAATCAATTGAAATATCTTTAAAGAACTTGCCAAGCGAATCGTTGAGTTTTAATTTTCCTGTCTCGAACATTTTCATGGAAGCAAGTGTTGTAGCTGCTATTTTTGTTATCGAAGCAAGGTCGTAAAGGTCGGTTTTTTTTACTGCTCTTTGTTTTGAATAAGTATGAAAGCCAAATGCTTTATCAAAAATTATTTTACCATCTTTTGCCATAAAAACCTGACAACCAGGAAAAGTACCTCTGCTAATAGCATCGTTTGCAATTGAATCAATTTTTGCGAGGAGTTCGGAATTTACACCAACTTCCTCAGGCAAAGCGCTACTTAATCGTGTTGATTTTGTTTTGATACCAGTGGAATAATTATAGGAATTGTTTAAATTAACAGGTAATTTTCCGCCAGCTTCAATTCCGCCAAAAAGTAATTCGCCAGAATATTTTTGTTCTATTTCTGTATTACCGTAAACCTGCAATAGAACATTTGCATTTTCAATTTGTTTTATATGTTTAAGTTCTCCAAAGTTTACAATTATGATATTATTCGTAGCTGTCAAATTATTTATCAAATTAATAAAAGATTTATCTGGACAAAAATTATTTAAGGCAATTATTATTTCTTTATTTTGTTTTTTACTTAATAATTCTTTCAAATTATCTGTTTTCGGATTAATATGTTTCGATTCAATATTATAATAAGAATTAATTTCTTTTACAAAAACAGGTAAATTTTTATCTCCAATAATAACAATATTAAATTTTTTATTGCTAATATTACAGAAAGGAATAATATTATTTGTATTTTTGATTAAAGTCAGAGAGTTGCGGAATAATTTTAATGACAGTAAATTGGAAGTTTTACTTTTTATTTTTAATATAGCGGAGTCTTGATTAACTGGTTTAAAATTATTCAGTCCCGTCCATGTTTTGGCGAGTAATATACGACGTGTAATAGAATCGATTTTACTTTCGTTTATTTTTTTGCTTACAATCAAATATTTTATTATCTGTGCTGTTTTTTTTGGCTTGTCAGTTATAAACATTTCACTTCCAGAATTAAGAAGTTTAAGAACAGAGTCCTGAAAATTATCTTTTATATCAGATATATTTGAAATAAGTAATCCTTTAAAATTTAAATTATTTCTTAATTTTTTTCTGAAAGAATAGATTCCAGTATCCATTCTCATAGTATCATTTTTAAGGATACACGACACTCCTGAGCTGATTATTTTTTTGTTAAAATTATAAAAAATGGAATCGTATCCGAAAAAATTTGTCTCGTAAAGGCAGGCAAGAATATTAGCGTTCTGTATATTTTTGATAAATGATGTTTTATTTAAAATATAATCTTTGTAAAAGACGGAGTCAGTTCCAGCTTTTACATTTCCATTAATAAAATTAATATTTATTCCTATTTCTTTACAAACTTCAGCTGTTCTTTTATAATAAAGCATTCGTAAGTTGGTATCCATAATTGCATTAATTGCTTGATATTTTGGATATTTAGTATTGTCTTTAAAATTTGGAAAAGCATTTTTAGACATCAAACCAGAGAGCATTGGTATTTCGGCAAAAGCTTGAAATTTATTACCATAAAAAATGAAATCTTTAATAGAATCAGTTTGAAAAATAATTCCACCCGGTTTTGTTATTTGCAGAATTTCTATTACAGAATCAGTATTTATAGAATCAATATTTTTTATATTATAAAATATAATTTGAGAAATTTTTTCTTCCGTACTCATATTATTTAGCAAAGTATCTGCCCAAGTTGGTTCAACATCCATAAAAGGTGTTGGTAAAGCAGTAATAACACTGTTTTTATTTTCCGAAAATATATTAAACAATACTACGAATGTAAGTAATACGATTGTTGTTATAAAATATTTAATTAGAAATTTTTGAGTATCGTTTTTTAAACTATTTATCATTTTATATATTTTATTTTCAATATTTTAAATTATAAGTAAACAAAAAAGCTCTCAAAAAATTGAGAGCTTTTAAAAGTACCCGGAGCCGGCATCGAACCGGCACGACCACTACTGGTCACAGGATTTTAAGTCCTGCGCGTCTACCAATTCCGCCATCCGGGCAACATTTTGATAGACTTTATATTTCAAAAAAAGAGAGCGAGAAACGGGACTCGAACCCGCGACCCCGACCTTGGCAAGGTCGTGCTCTACCAACTGAGCTATT
>JAOZMB010000146.1 GCA_029934515.1 Bacteroidales bacterium | reverse complement strand
AAATTGTGGAATAAGTAATCGTTAAATAATAAATTCGTATTCTGTGACGACAGAAATGTGAAATTATTTTTTACCATTACTAATTTCATCTTTTATTAAATATAATAACAGTCTGTGTGTTTTGTTTTAAACATAAAGACTGTTTTTTTTGTAGAACAAACATTCAAATTATTTTATAACAAAAATGAGCATTTTATGTTAAATTTTATATTTATGTAAAGAACCAAAATTAAAAGTACATGCAACCTTTTTTTTATTTTAAGCTCTTTAAAATAAAAAACTGTTTTAAAACACGTACAAATGAACTACAAAAATTTACAATTCATAGTATTTTTTTTATTGATTGCTGTAAACAATCTGTTTGCACAAATCCCAACAATGCAAGACTGCATGGGGGCAATACCAATCTGTAATGATACCTATCATGAAGAAAATGCCTACTCAGGTGAAGGAAATTATACAGGAGAAATAAACGGTAATATATCTTGTCTCGGAGGAGAATTAAATGATGTATGGTATGTTTTTACTGTTCAAACAAATGGTAATTTAAATTTTAGTATAGTTCCGAATGACCCTTCTGACGACTACGACTGGGCTGTATATGATTTATCAGACAGACAATGTTCGAATATTTTCAATATGGCATCGATAGAGGTTAGTTGTAATTATGCCCCAAACGTGGGAAACGGAGGAATTACAGGACCAAATGGTAACTCGGATGGACAGTGTGAACCAGTAGTTGCTGTTCAAGCAGGACAAACTTTTGTAATTAATGTAAGTCAGTTTTCGCCATCAAATGCAGGATATACAATAAATTTCGAAGAATCTACGGCAAATATTTATGACGATAATGTTCCTGTTATGAACGGTGTTAACTCTGCTGAATATTGTGGCTCTTCTATTATTACTTGTCATTTCAGCGAAAATATACTTTGTGCATCAGTAACAGCAAATGATTTTGAAATCACAGGACCTGGAGGACCATATACTATTGAAATGATATCATCACCAACTTGTGAGGTAGGAGCTGAATACGGAATGCTATACGAATTACATATATCACCAGTAATAGAAACAGGAACTTATACATTATACCTAAACCCACACTCGGCAGAATCTGTTGTTGATAACTGTGGAAATCCAGCTGAACAAGGAGACCTTAATTTTGTAACAGAAGAAAACTTAATACTAACAATTGAACATACAAATTATACTTGTTATAATACAGACGATGGAACAATAACTGTTGAGGTTGATAATGAAAACGGCATAGTTTATTATTCAATAGATGGAGGCGAAACGTGGATCGACAACGATGGCATTTTTACTAATCTGCTTGAAGGAACATATCTTATTACTGCAAAAGACGATTATAACTGTCAGCTTGCAAATGTTGAAATTACAATAGAAAACCAGCCAGAGATAATTCCAAATGCAGGAAATGATGATAAAATTTGTGATATTACTCAATATCAACTCTCTGCCGAAGAGCCTTCCCATGGAACAGGAAACTGGACATGTACGAATGAATTTGTTACATTTGATAATGCTTTTATATACAATGCAACCGCATCGAATTTGCCAACAGGACAACTTGAAACAGACATTACATTTATTTGGACAGTTTCGCAAGGTGTTTGTTTGAATGTTGATACTGTTGTTATAAAAAGATACGAAACTGTTCCAGCTGTTGCTGGAAATGATAACGAAATTTGTGAACTAAATCAATTTCAATTATCGGCAAACGAACCAGCAAGCGGATATAATGGAAGTTGGACAACGCAGGTTGGAATATTTTTTGACGATTTAAGTTCAACAAATACAACAGCATTTAATTTGCCAACGGGTGATTATTTGACAGAAATTATTTTTGAATGGACAGTAAACAACGGGACATGCATATCAACAGACGAACTAATATTAAAAAGATACGAGACAATACCAGCTGATGCTGGTGAAGATAATGAAATCTGTGATTTAATACAATACCAATTATCTGGAAATAATCCAGAACCAGGATACGGAGTTTGGACAACAGAAACAGAAAATATTACTTACAACAATGCTAGTATGCACAATGCAACAGCAATGAACCTGCCAGATGAAATGTTGATAAAAAATATTGTATTCACGTGGTCGATAACTAATGGAAACTGTGCTGCGGATTTCGATGAAATTACTCTAACAAAATATAAAACTGTTATTGCAAATGCAGGAGAAGAAGACCAAATTTGTGATACAACTCAATATCAATTATTAGGGAATAATCCATTTTCAAGCTCTGGAATATGGACAACAGATACAGAACAAATAATATTTAGTAATATTTCTCAATATAATGCAACGATTTCAAACATACCAGAAGAAGAACCAATTGATAATTTTACTTTTACTTGGACGATTACAAATGGTATTTGTATAAGTTACGATGATATGATTTTAACACGTTACGAAACAGTTACAGCTAATGTTAGCGAGGACGACCAAATTTGTGATATAACTGATTATCAATTCCTTGCAAACGACCCATCGCCAGGAAATGGATACTGGACAAGCTCACAAAACGATATTACTTTTAATGATGCGAGTTCATTTTATCCGATTGCTTCTAATATACCTGAGGGAAATACTGTCTTCACATGGACTGTACAAAATGGTGTTTGTGATATTTATTCTGATAGTCTTATAATTACAAGGTATATTACTATTGTTGCAGATGCAGGAAGTACAGATGAAATTTTTGATGTAACAGATTATAATTTAATAGCTAATAACCCAGAACAAGGAACAGGATTATGGTCGGCTTCACAAGATGAGGTTACTTTTGATGATATCAGTTCGGCAAACACATGGGCGCATAATATTCCAGAAGGAATAACATCGTTCACATGGACGATTACCAACGGAATATGTGTGTCGAGCGATATAATTCTTTTGGGTAGTTTTGTTATTTTCGATGCTGTGGTTTCTTATGTTGAATGTAATTATGTTACTGTTGATGATATTGAAAATTTTGAAGTAAATGATAGAGCATTGTTAATTCAGATGAACGGAGCAGATATAAATTTAGAAAATAATTCCGAGTATGGTATAATTACAAACTACAACGATGCTGGAAATTATGAGTTCCTTGATATTACAGGTATTTCGGGTAATAATATTTATTTTAACAAAGAAATAAAAAATAATTATACAATAGAAAACGCTGTTCAGCTTATAAAAGTTTATAAATTTGATGATGTAGAATTTTCTGATTTTGACATAGCATGTCCGCCTTGGGATGGTTCAAATGGTGGTGTACTTGTCATTGATGCAGCAGGAACAATAACATTGAATGCTGATATTAAGGCTGACGGAAAAGGTTTCAGAGGCGGTGAACTTAACAATAATAACAGTTCAAATAATAATTTTACGAATTATTTTACTTCACTTGTTTCGGAAGATGCGGGACGAAAAGGTGAGGGTATAAGTTATAATTTTGAAGGAACACTTTATGAATGTGGAAGTGGCGCAAATGCAAATGGTGGAGGAGGAGGAAATTCTCTTAACAACGGAGGCGGTGGAGGAGGAAATGTCTCGCCTGGCGGCAATGGTGATGTCTCTGATGATAATACAACTCAGGTGGCGGCAGCAAAAGGAAAAATGTTAAATTACAATAATATTGACAATAAAATATTTCTCGGAGGAGGAGGAGGAGCTGGGCATTCAGGAAGTAATTCAGGTTCGAAAGGTGGAAATGGAGGAGGAATAATTATTATTCGTGCAAACGAAATTATAGGAAATGGACACTATGTAAGGGCAAATGGGAACTCTGCTTCTGACTCCGAAAACAACGGAGCAGGAGGAGGAGGAGCAGGAGGAACAATTTTATTGGAAGTAAACACAATAACAAACCTTAATATAAGTGCGGCAGGAGGAAATGGTGGCTCAGTAACAACTGGAAACGGAGGCGCAGGAGGAGGCGCAAGTGGAGGTATTATTTGGTATTCAAACGAAGAAATTACAAATGTTAATTTAAATGCTGGGCTTTCGGGAACAGATAACGGCTCGTTAATGTTGGCTGAAAATGGCACAGATGGAATACAAATAGGTGAATTGTTAATTCCTCAAAGTATCAATCCAGTAGTTATTATAACAAAACAGCCAAATGATACAACGTTTTGCGAAGGCTACAATGCTGGTTTTAATATTGAAGCGACATGTCAAGATTCTTTAAGATGGCAGGTTAAAGAAACTGCTTTTTTTAATAATATTGCAGATGACGAAATTTACAGTGGGGCAACAACAATAAATTTAAACCTCATCTCGCCGACTTTGGATATGAGCGGATTTCAATATCGATGTATTGCTTATAATGTAGGAAAAAATGACACAAGCGATGTTGTTATTATTAATATTGATAAATTTATTTATGCAAACGCTGGAGAAGACGATGAAATTTGTGATACAACAAATTATCAATTATCTGGAAACGAACCAGAACAAGGAGATGGTATTTGGACAACAATAAATGAAGAAATTATATTTGATAATACAAATTTGCATGATGCTACAATTTCAAATTTTACAATAGGAAATCATATAAATAATATTAATTTTATCTGGACAATTACCAACGGAACATGCACGCATACAGACGATATGAATTTAATTCGTTATGAAACAATTTATGCAAATGTAGGAGAAGACGATGAAATTTGTGATATTAATGAATTTCAGCTCATCGGAAATGATCCATTATCTGGTTCAGGAGTATGGACTTCTAATAATCAAGAAATTATATTTGAAAATCGGAGTGTTTATAATACAAATATTTTAAATATTCCTGTAAATGAAATTATATTTACGTGGACAATTACAAATGGAGTATGTCCTTCTGATGCAGACGAAATGATTTTGAAGCGTTACGAAACAATTACAGCAGATACCGAAGATGATGCTGAAATTTGTGATATTGATGAATTTTATTTATCTGCTAATAATCCGATACCTGCAACGGGTGTATGGACAACAGAATCGTCTGGAATTACATTTACAAATCAAAGTAATTACAATACCGAAGTACATGGACTTCCAGTTGGAGAAACAATATTTTCGTGGACAATTACAAATGAAATTTGCGGACAGAACTCAGATGAATTAAAAATTTTGCGTTATGTTACAGTAATTGCTGATGCTGGTGATGATATGGAATTTTGCAATATTACGGAATTACAACAGAACGGAAACGAACCAGAATCAAATTATGGAACTTGGACAAGCGAATCAGATGTTATTATAATAAATAATGAAAGTTTGTATAATACAGATATTTCGACTGTTCCTTTTGGTGAGACGAAATTTACGTGGACAATCAATAGTGGCGCATGTGGAATTAGTTCTGATGATATTGTTGTTATAAACTACGAAACAGTAACTGCTGATGCTGGCGAGAATGCAGAAATATGCGAATTAACGGAATATCAATTATCAGGAAATTTGCCCCAGCATGGAGGCGATGGTATTTGGACATGCACGGTAGATGAAATAATTTTTGACAATGAAACAGTATTTAATACAACGCTAGGAAATTTGCCATACGGTACAACTACGCTGACATGGACACTTACAAATGGAATTTGCACACCGAGTTCAGATGAAATTAATATAACTCGTTACGAATTGGTTATGGCTGATGCTGGTGAAGATATAGAATTTTGTCAAGCGTCTGTTTGTCAGTTACAGGCAAATAATCCTGCACCTGGAAATGGAACTTGGACTTCTGTTGATGAAGAGGTTATTTTTGATAATCAAAGTATTTTTAATACAAATATTTCAAATATTCAGTATGGCACAACAACTTTTGTATGGACTGTAAATAATGTTGGTTGTGGTTCGTATTCTGATAGTCTTATAATTTTAAATTACGAATTAATAGATGCAGATGCTGGTGAAGATGTTTTGTTTTGTGATTCTGTTATATATCAATTATCTGCAAACCATGTAAATCCCGGATACGGAACATGGACGGCTGTTCCGAGTTCAATATTGATTGAAAATAGAACTTTAAACAATACGGTTGTTGAAAATATTCCAGAAGGAAAAAGTATTTTTACGTGGACTGTTATTAATGGACTATGTATTAGTTCCGATGATTTTAGTATTGACAAATATATAACAATATTGGCTGATGCTGGCGAAGATAATTTTGTATGCGATACAAGTAAACACATGCTTACCGGGAATGAGCCGTTGCCTGGTTATGGTGTTTGGACAAGTTCTGAGCAGTCTATTATTTTTGATAATTCTAATTCTGTTAATGCTGTTGCTTCAAATATTCCTGAGGGCGATATTATTTTTACATGGACAATAACAAATGGTATATGTGGTTCAAATTCAAAAGAAAAACAGTTAAAAGTAAGTCGAAAACCGGTAGTTAATATTGGTGATAATATTGAAATTTGTAGAGGCGAAGATTATACGTTTAGTGTTTCGGAAGGTTATGATACTTATTTGTGGCAGGATAATTCTAACCTAGAAACTTTTACTGCAAATACCGAAGGACTTTACAGTGTAACGGTTACTGATATTTGTGGAACAGCAAGCGATAATGCTTATATTATTTTGAAAGAGTTGCCTATTGCTTCGGCAGGAAAAGATACAATTGTTTGTCAAGGAGATACAGTAACACTGTTTGCAACAGGTGGCACGGATTACACATGGAGCGGAGGTGTTGAGCAAGCCGAACCTTTTATTGCACAAAGTACACGTATTTATACTGTTACTGTTGTTTCAGAAGAAAATTGCACTGATGATGATAATGTAAGAGTTCTTGTCAATCAAAAACCTAAGATAAAAAATATAAATACAATACCTGGACATCAAATCACTGTAACAGCCGAAAGTGAAGCTACGCCGTTGTTGTATTCTTTAAATAGTAATCCGTATCAAAATGAGAATTATTTCAGTTTTCTTAAAACGGGCAATTATTATATTTTTGTAAAAGATACAAATAATTGTGTAATAAAAACCAATGTAATTGAGATCGAAGCGCTTAGTATTCCGACAGTTTTTACTCCGAACGGCGATGGAATTAATGACACTTGGAAAATAGGAGGAGTTAAAAAATTCCCTGATGCGGAAGTAAATATTTTCAATCGTTGGGGAAAACTCATTGCGAACTACAAAGCAGTTGAAAATAATTGGGACGGAACGTATAAAGGTATTCCTGTAAAAGCTGATACTTACTGGTTTGTTGTATCAATCGATAACTATAAATTATACAAAGGAAGTATTACAATTAAGAAATGATAATGTTGATTACCAATATGTTAGTGGTTAGTTGTTAGTGGTTAGTTTATATGATATGATATGTTATGTTTTTTCATTACTTTAATATTTTGATGATAAAAATATTAAAAAAAATTGTTAAAAACGAATATAATTTTATTAAAAACGCCTAAAAATAAAAAAAACGTTCTAAGTAACGTTTAAAAAAATAACCTAATATTTTTCTTATTTTATTATATTCATTTATTTTTATATCATTGCCAAATATATATGGACAATTATCAATTTAGAAATAAAAAAGCAGTTCTTTTATAATTTAAATGAACGTCAGCGAAGACATTTTGCAGCTATCGAATCATCAAATTTAGGTTATGGTGGTCAATTAGCTGTAAGCAAGGCATTTCATTGTTTTATATGATAATGAAAATGCTCGGTTTTGAGATAGATGTTGAAATT
>JAOZMB010000145.1 GCA_029934515.1 Bacteroidales bacterium | reverse complement strand
AATAAATCAAGAGCATAAATTAAAATAAAAAAAGCGAAAAAAAACTATTTTTGGCAAAGGTATTGGTTTACACATAGTAATAAGTATTTTACAAAAAACAAATCAGAAAGTTATTTTTTAACGATTACTAACTACAAAAAATTTATTCGAAAATTGTTTATTTTTCATCATTTTTGTCTTTATTTTTTGTTTTTTTATATTTTTAAAAAGATTTATTATTTTTTCTAAAAAAAAAAGATAAATTTGCAAATTAATTTTTAAACCAAAAATATCACAAAAAATGTATTTAAGCGCAGAAAAGAAAGAGGAGATTTTTGAAAAGTACGGAAAGTCTAATAAGAATACTGGTTCGCCAGAGAGCCAGATAGCATTATTTTCCTACCGTATATCGCACCTTACCGAGCATTTGAAAAAAAATAAAAAAGACCACAGTACACGTAGGTCGCTAATAAAATTAGTAGGGAAAAGAAGAAGATTATTAAGATATTTAATGGACAACGAAATTGAAAGATATAGAGCGATTATTAAAGCTCTTGGATTACGAAAGTAAATTATTTATAAAAAATGTTGTGATTTATATTTAATATATAAGTTTGGCTGCATTAATGTTGTTTTATTTCATTATTTATTGTTGTGAAGTTCTGGCACAAGCGTAGTACACGGTACAATTTCTGTATTAATAAAAAAATAGTAACATGCAGCCTATTGCAACATTATTTTATCGTTAAAAGAGGTTCTTCCTCTTTTATTTATCAAAAAACAAACAAATTAATTATGAACATTTTCACAAAAGAAGTTGAATTTGCAGATGGAAGAGTTTTAACAATAGAAACAGGAAAACTTGCTAAACAAGCCGATGGTTCGGCTGTTCTAAAATATGGTGATACAATGCTTTTGGCGACAGTTGTCTCGGCTCGTGAAGCAAGAGCAGATGTCGATTTTATGCCACTTTCTGTAGATTATAGAGAAAAATTTGCAGCTGCTGGAAGGATTCCGGGAAGTTTTACAAGACGTGAAGGTCGTCCCTCAGATAGTGAAATTCTTGTTTCACGACTTATAGACCGTGTTTTACGTCCATTATTCCCATCTGATTATCACGCCGACACGTTTGTAAATATCGAACTAATATCAGCAGACCGTAACGGAGAAGTAATGCCTGATGCTTTTGCTGGATTGGCAGCATCAGCAGCACTTGCACTAAGCGATATCCCTTTTGGGGGCCCTATATCGGAAGTAAGAGTAGCTCGTATTGATGGTAGTTTTGTAATAAATCCTACATACTCTGAACTCGAAAAAACAGAGCTTGATATTATGGTAGGTGCTACTATTGACAATATAATGATGGTAGAAGGAGAGATGAAAGAAGTATCAGAAAGTATTATGCTTGAGGCATTAGAATTTGCTCATAATGTAATAAAAATTCAATGTCAGGCACAAATTGAACTCGCAGAAGAAGTAGGTACAACAATAAAAAGAGAATATAAACACGAAGATAATGACGAAGCACTGAAAGATATTATTGAACTTAAAGTAAGCGATAAAATTTATGAAATAGTAAAATCATCTTTGAATAAACATGACAGAAGAGAAGAACTTAGCAAAATTCAAACAGAACTAATAGAAGACCTTGATTTAGAAGAAGTTAATGAAACTCTTGTAAAAAAATATTTCCATGATATTGAAAAAAATGTTGTTAGAAAAGCAATGTTAAATGATAGAATAAGATTAGATGGTCGCCAGTCAGATGAAATTAGAGATATATGGAGCGAGGTTAATTACTTGCCAGGCGCTCATGGCTCGGCTCTTTTTACGAGAGGCGAAACACAAGCACTTGCAACAGTTACACTCGGCTCACCGCGAGATGAAAAACTTATTGACAATGTAATGATACAGGGAAAATCAAAATTTATGCTACATTACAATTTCCCGCCGTTCTCCACCAACGATGCCAGACCACAACGAGGGGTAGGCAGACGCGAAATCGGACACGGTAATCTTGCATATAGAGCAATTATGCCAATGCTACCTTTAAGAGAAGACAATCCTTACACTATACGAATTGTCTCTGATATACTTGAATCAAACGGCTCGTCATCTATGGCAACTGTTTGTGCAGGTACAATGGCACTCATGGATGCTGGAATTAAAATAATAAAACCTGTTTCGGGTATAGCAATGGGATTAATTACAGACGGAGCAGAAAATTATGTAATTTTATCTGATATACTCGGCGACGAAGACCACCTCGGAGATATGGATTTTAAAGTAACAGGAACAAGAGACGGAATTACAGCTTGTCAAATGGATATTAAAGTTGACGGATTGCCTTACGAAATACTTGCAAAAGCACTTTATCAGGCTAAAAATGGTAGACTCCATATCTTGGATAAAATGAACGAAACAATAACAGAACCTCGAATTGAATATAAAAAACATACTCCCGGAATAAAAAAAATTATAATCCCAAAAGAACTAATAGGAGCCGTAATTGGTCCAGGAGGTAAAACAATTCAAGAAATACAAGCAGTCTCTGGAACAGAAATATCAATCGATGAGAACAACGGATTCGGAGAAGTTATAATTTTAGGACCAAACCAAGAAGCATTAAATATTGCAATAAAAAGAGTGAAAAATTTAACAATATTACCAGAAGTTGGTGAAATTTATACTGGAAAAATAAAATCAATTGTTTCATTTGGGGCTTTTGTTGAAATAATGCCAGGTAAAGAAGGACTTTTACATATCTCTGAAATAGAACATAGAAGATTAGACAAAGTAGAAGAAGTCCTCAAAGAAGGAGAACTTGTAAAAGTTAAATTAATCGGATTTGACAAAAAATCAGGGAAAATAAAACTCTCACGTAAAGCACTTATGGAACGCCCAAGAAGAAGATACGAAAGACGAAATTAAAATAATAAGACGAGTATAATTTTGATTATTATTTATAATAACATAAAAAAACCCTCTATGATAATATCGTAAAGGGTTTTTTAATTAATAAGTAAAAAATGAAATATTGAAAATTATTTTTTATATTTTATCAAAAAAATATATTTTTGTAAAATTATTAGAACACAAAAAAATACAAAAATATGAAAAGACAGAAACATAAAAATAGAAATAAACAATACAAAAATAACAAAAATAAAAAAGACAAAAAACTTACGCGTAAAGAGAAAGAAACGGAGAGTAAAAAAGTAAAATTCAAACAATCGGCAGTAGCAAAAATTCCAAAAAATATAATTCTGCTTTGGATTGGTATAATTTCGATATTAACAATTATTGCTTACTATCCATCGTTTGACAATGAACTAACTAACTGGGATGATGACGAATATGTTACAAAAAATATATATCTAAAAGACCTGTCGTTTGATAATATTAAAGAAATTTTCAAAGAAAGCAGTTTTATGGGAAACTATCACCCACTTTCTCTGCTCTCGCTTTCTATTGATTACAGTATAGGTGGCGAAGACGAGAACGGAAAAATAGACCCGTTTATGTATCATTTCACAAATATTTTATTACATTTATTTATTACTCTTTTGGTTCTTTGGTTTGTTTACGAATTATTTGATAATATTAATATTGCCATAATTGCAGCTCTTCTGTTTGGCGTGCATACACTTCATGTTGAGTCAGTTGCATGGGTTTCGGAGCGCAAAGATGTTCTTTATTCTTTGTTTTTTGTGGCTTCTCTTGTTTCTTATGTTAAATTTACAAAGTGCGGTAAGTATAAATATTACGTAATTTCTTTTTTTATGTTTGTGCTATCGTTGTTCTCAAAAGGACAGGCTGTTTCGCTTGCCGTAACTCTTTTTGCAATCGATTATTTCAAAAATCGTAAACTTTTGGATATTAAAATAATTTTGGAAAAAGTGCCGTTCTTTATTCTTGCTGTAATATTTGGGTTACTTGCAATTGAAGCTCAGGCAAAAGGAAATGCAATTGTTTCGGGAGAAGCATATTCTTTTGTGCATAGGATAGGATTTGCTGGATATGCTTTTATGCAATATATTATTCAACTTATTGCGCCAGTAAATTTGTCTGCAATTTATCCGTATCCAGATATACTAAATAAAACAATACCAGCATATTATTGGCTATTTCTTTTACCATCTATTGCTGTTTTAGTTTTTGGAATAATATCGTTCAAAAAATCAAAAGTTGTTACTTTTTCTATTGCTTTTTTTATAATAAATATATTTTTGCTTCTACAATTTATTCCAGTAGGAAGTGCCGTACATGCCGACCGTTACGCTTACATACCATCGATAGGTTTTTTTATATTAATTGCATGGTTTGCACAAAGACTTATTGAAAATAAAAAAGAAATGAAAAAAGTTGTATTCTCATTTGTTGGTGTTTTTACTATTGTTCTTATATTTATGACAATGAGCAGAAATGAAGTATGGGCAAACAGTGAAGCATTGTGGGACGATACTGTCGAGAAATCGCCAAAAGCTGTTGTTGCATGGAACAATAGAGGAAGTCTGAAAGACAAAAAGGCAACAGTGGCAAAAGACAGTTTGAATCTGAAAAAAGCTGAACTTTTAAGAAGACAAGCAATTAAAGATTTTACAATAGCAATAAAAGGCAAACCAGATTATTCGCATGCTTTTTACAATAGGGGCAGTTCACAATACGAGCTTGGAAAACAAATTGCAGATACACTGATGATAAAAAAATCAATAAAAGATTTTACAAAAGCACTGCATTTTGACCCTGCTTTTCCAGAGGCTTATCACAATCGCGGAAACGCAGTAGGCGAACTCGGAAATCTCGAAGAAGCTATGAAAGATTATGATATGGCAATTAGTCTCAAAAAAGATGATGCTAATTTTTATGTAAATAGAGGTGTTACAAAAGGTAAACTAAATATGATGAAAGAAGCAGTTATAGATTTTAATGTCGCTGTTAAATTAAATCCAAGACACGAATCGGTTTACTCAAACAGAGGACTTGCAAGATCAAGACTCGGAGACAAAGAAGGTGCAATAAAAGACTACGATATGGCAATAAGAATTAAACCATTATTTTTTACGGCATTCTTTAATAGAGCAATTACAAAATATGAAAACGAAGACTTCCAAGGAGCATTAAACGACATAAATATAGTAATACAAAAAAGTGATAAATTTATTGAATCTTCTTACTGGCGAGGAAGAATAAAAGAAAAACTCGGAGATAACAAAGGTGCATTGGAAGATTATAATAAAATAGTTGAACAAAGACCAACCTTTTTTACAGTATATACAAAACGAGCAATAATAAAATATAAACTCGGAGATATAATAGAAGCAATAAATGACCTAAATTTTGTAATAAAAAACAAAAAAGCTACTGCTGAGACATTCTATTGGAGAGGTTTATGTCTTATGAAACTTAATAAAAGAAATTTAGCCTACAAAGATTTTATGGTAGCAAGTAAAAATAAATTCAAAGAGGCTGATAAGATGATTAATAAATATTTTAAATAATAATGAACTTATTTAAGACAATAATTTTATCTCTCATCGTTTTGGTGGCAACACAAGGATGCGGTGTTTATAAATTTTCGGGTGCTTCATTGCACCCAGATGACAAGACTCTTTCGGTCAAATATTTTCAGAACAGGGCATCGCTTGTTAATCCAGAGTTGAGCCAAAATTTTACGGAAGCATTGAAAGATAAATTCGTTTCTCAGGTTGGTTTAGAGTTGGTAAACTTTGATGCTGATTTGCTATTCGAAGGAGAAATAATTGCTTACAATACAAAACCAGTATCAATTGTCTCTGACGAAAGTAACCTGACAGCAAAAGAAATAAGATTAACAATAACGGTAAGAGTGAAATATACAAGCATAAATAACGAAAAATTTAACTTCGACAGTAATTTTACAAAATATGCAGATTATGCAAGCGACCAGATTCTTTCAGATGTAGAAGATGAATTGGTAAATCAAATTGTAGATGAACTTACAGACGAAATATTTAACAAAGCTGTTGTTAATTGGTAAATTTTAAATCCTATTTTATTAGGCTATTAATTGCAAATTATTAAAAAAACAAAAAAATGAATATTCAAAGAATAAATAATCTTATAAATAAAAAATCTAAAATAAAAGGAGGAGATTTTAATGATTTAAGAAAAATATTAGACAAATATCCATATTTTCAGACAGCACATTTGTTGTATATTTGGACAGCAAAAAATACCAAAAATAAGAATATTGATAAAATTATAAACAAATCATCGGTATTTATCTCCAACAGAGAGGTGTTATATAATTTGCTTTTTGATGTTTCTATAAAACAAAAAAAAGAAATTGTAAATTTGCGACCAGAAGAGAAAGATAAATTGCAAAATAAAAAAAACCATGCAAAAATTATCAAAAAAAATCCCAAAATAGTAAAACAGACAAAAACTAAAATTGAAACAATAGAAAAAGTTGATGAAAAAAATGTAATAATGAGTTCGTTAACTGATGATATTTTTAATAAAATATCTGTGATTCAGAGAAAAAAACAAAAAAAGCTTCCGAAGAAAAAAACAACGGAAATTAAAAAAGATGTTCCAAAGAAAAAATTAATCGAAATTAGAAAAGATGTTTCAAAGAAAAAAACAACGGAAATTAGAAAAGATGTTCCAAAGAAAAAATTAACAGAAATTAGAAAAGATGTTTCAAAGAAAAAATTAACAGAAATTAAAAAAGATGTTCCGAAGAAAAAATTAATCGAAATTAAAAAAGATATTCCGAAGAAAAAAACAAATGAAACAAAAAAGGAAAGTTTCGCAGCAAATATTATTCTTAATAAAATTGCATTTTTTAAGAATAAAAAAAAATCAGAAAATGTAAATAAAGATAATTATGAAGAACAAAAAACTGACGAAAAAAAGAAATCTGATTTAAAAAAATTGCATAAAAAAGATAAAACCAAAAAATTAGAAACAAAATCAGGCGCAGCAAATATTCATAATCTTATCGCAAAATATAAAGAAAATATAAAAGAAAAAAAAGTTAAGGAAGACGAACATAGTCAGAAAAAAGAAGAAATTTTAGATAAAAAAATAGACATAGCAAAGAAAAAAGAACCAGTAATTACAGAACTAATGGCAAATATATATATTAGTCAGGGTTATTACGATAAGGCTATTGAGATTTTAAATAAATTAATTTTGAAATATCCAGAAAAAAATAATTACTTTGCAACCAAAATTAGAGAAGCAGAGAACGAGAAACTAAATTAGAAAATTAATAATCACAATCAATAATTAATAACTATGTACACATTAATAACAGTTTTGATAATAATAGCAAGTATTGTCATGGTACTTATTGTTCTTGTTCAAAATTCAAAAGGCGGAGGACTGTCGTCATCATTTGGCGGTGGCGGTGGCGGTGGACAGATGGGAGGAGTCGTACAAACTAACAAATTCCTTGAAAAAACAACTTGGGTACTTGCCGTTGCATTACTTGTTTTGAGTATCACAGCAAGCCTGTCTATACCTCGCCCTGATGCAGATAAAGAGTCAGCTACAAAAAAACATCAAAGAGAACTAAACACAACAAATGTTCCTGGTATAATGACACCAGAACAAGTTGATAAATTAAATAAAGAAGAAGAAAAGAAAGATAAATAGTTGTTCTTTACTTTAAATGTTAATCATTGACTTTGGGGGAGGCAGGTAAGCCACCCCTTTTGTAGTTTATTAAAAAAATAAAAAGACCACAAAGAACTATAAAAAATATA
>JAOZMB010000144.1 GCA_029934515.1 Bacteroidales bacterium | reverse complement strand
TCAGGTGTAAACCAATTCGTAATTCATAATTTATAATTCGTAATTTACTAAGTAACTTATTTTATTATTCTTAACTTTCATTAATTTTTAATTTTATTTTTTCAATTTTTCTTTTATCGGCAGCAATTATTTCAAAAATAAATTTTTTGTACCTAACAATATCTCCTTTTTCAGGGATACGTCCTTCTATTTCAAGGATAAGACCAGCAATTGAATCTGCTTCTCCTCTAATTTTCTCAAAAATATTATCTTCTATTGAAGTAATTTTATATAAATCATTAAGTTGGAATTTGCCATCTAATATATAATTATTTGCATCTATTTTTTTGTATAGAACTTCATTGTCATCATATTCATCAGTTATTTCGCCTATTATTTCTTCGAGAATATCTTCCAATGTAGCAATACCAAGTACACCACCGTACTCGTCTGTTACGATGGCAAGATGTATTTTTTTTGTTTGAAATTCTTCGAGTAGGTTATCAATTTTCATCGTTTCAGGCACAAAATAAGGTTCTCTAATAAGCTCGTGCCACTTAAAATTATTATCCTTTTCTATGTGAGGAAGTAAATCTTTTATGTATAAAACTCCTTTTATATTATCGGGTGTTTCTTGGTAAACAGGCATCCTTGAATATCCGGAATCAATAATAATTTGTATCAATTTTTTAAATCCAAAATTAGAATCAACATCAACAACATCAACACGAGGTTTCATAATTTCTGTTACATCTGTGTTTCCGAAGCTTACAATACTTTCAAGGATTTTTTTATCTTTTTTTATCGAAGATTTTGTCAGCTCGAAGGCATCTGATAAATCCTGAACAGAGAACTGTCGTTTTTTCTTTTTAAAGGCTATTGCTGTTGTTTTTATAAGAAGAAAACTAACTGGATTGAATATTTTAGACAAAAAACTTAATAAATATATTGTAAAAAGTGCAAATTTTAGACTTGAATTAGAGGCATAAACTTTTGGCAAAATCTCGCCAAACAAAAGCAATAAAAATGTTATTATAACTACCTGAAAAATAAAACCTAATAACTGAGAATCAGTAAAATCAAAAATTGAATTGATGACATAAGAAGATAAAATTACAATACCTATATTTATAAAATTATTGGCAATAAGTATTGTGGCGAGCAGTTTCTCTGGCTTTGCAAGTTGCTCAATAATTAATTTGTTTCTTCTGTCTTTATTTTTTTCTCTTAAAAAAAAAATTTGTGAAGGAGATAACGAAAAAAATGCAACCTCAGAGCCAGAAATTAGAGCCGATGAAATTAACAAAAATAACACTCCAAACGCTCCGAGATAAAAACCAATTGTAACTGGTTTTAATATAATACTTAAAAATATAAAATATAAATCTGTTTCCAAAATATAAAATTTTGAAGTTCTGAAAAATTTGGTATGGTTATAACTTTGCCAAAGTTTTATTTTGTAGGTTCTAATTATTTTATATTTTCTTAACTTTGACAAAGTCAAAAAAAATATTAAAATGGCAAATCGTCAAGGTCGCTAAATTCTTCGAAATCATTATTTTGAGTAGCTGGTGCAGAGTCTTTTTTTACTATTTGTTTTTCTTCTTTTTTATTGTCTATTTTACTATCGTTGTTTGTTTTTTCGACTTTAAAACTGTTTTTATTATCGCTGTTTGTACTTGCTCGGCTGTCTAACATTTTTAGTTCGCGGATAATTATATCTGTATAATATTTTGTTTCTCCATCTTTTTCATATTTTCTATAAGTAATCTTTCCGCCTATATATAATTTAGAACCTTTTTTTACATATTTTTCTATCACTTTAGCAAGACCTCGCCATGCAACAATATTATGCCACTCTGTATTACTTATTTTTTCGCCGTCTCGTGAAGTGTATGTTTCAGTCGTAGCCAAACTAAACTTAGCAACAGGAACATCTTCTTTTACATAATTAACTTCTGGATCGTTGCCTACATGACCTATAAGAAAAACTTTATTTAACATAATAAAAATTTAAAAAAATTATAATATTTTAAAAAATGTAAAATTATATTTTAATAATATAAAAAACAAAAAAACTCAAAATATTTTTTATTTTTAATGAGCTATTGTATAAAAAAGTATAAAAAAACGATTTATTACTTTTTTTAGACAACTTCTCAAACGTGTAATATTAATTTATTCTTCATATATGTAATATATTTCGTTATAATTCTCGTCTGTTATATCCAAATCAGAGAATTCTTCTTTATTTTTTGGGATATTTTCTGTTTGCACATAGACATTTTTTTTCATCGAAAACCATAGTGCAAGTATAAATCCAGTTATTCCTCCGAAGAGATGTGACTCCCAAGATATTCCTTTTTTTATTGGTAAAACACCCCAAATCATACTTCCGTAAATAAAAATAATAATAAATGAAACAGCCGTTAAAGATTTATTTTTATGTATCAAACCAGAGAACACAAGGAACGATGCCAAACCGTAAACGACACCGCTTGCGCCTATGTGATACGCACCTGACTCGGCAGCAACCCAAACCCAAAGTCCAGAAACAAAGTATATAAGCCAAAAAACAAGAAAAGCAAAATTTTTATAGAAATAAAATAAAGCGCTAGCAAGAATAAGAAAAGGTATAGAGTTCGACATTAGATGGTCGAAATCGCCGTGGATAAGCGGTGAAAAAATAATTCCAATTAAATTTTCTGTTCGCAAAGGATAAATACCATATTTATACAATTGAAAATCATACAAATATTCAGTAATTTTTATAAACCAGATAATTAGCAAAAAAAATAACGGAAAAATAAGACTGTAAATAATTTTTTTTTTTTCGTTTTGCATTGATGTATAATAAATAGTTATGAAATTTAATAAACACTAATTCTCCATCTATTTATGATTCTTTAACAAAAGCTACTTTTCCGAATCTATATAAATCATCTTTACAATAATTATAATTTTCTTCGCTGTCAAATAACCATAAGATTTTAGTTTTTCTATTTTTAGGTATATCTGGTGGCGGGGCGTATCCGTCTGTAAAAATAATTACTCCGTCATATTCTCTATTTTTGTTTATATAATCAACTACTGCATTAAAATCTGTTCCTCCTCTTCCATATATTTTGATTTCTTTTTTTGCTTTTTTTAAAGTTAATAATTTTCCTTTTATTTCTGTATCAAAACATATTGCAGATATTTCTTTTATTCCGTATTTAAAAAATCTATTTAGAATTGAGAAAGCGTTTTTTAGTGCTTTGCTACTAACGGAGCCACTGATATCAACAGCAAATAAAAGTTTTGTATTAAAATCACGTCTCGACCCCATATACAAAAAACCGTATCTTCTACTTGGTTTCATTCTTGTTAATCTTCTCTTGTTTGATAAAACACTAGCTCTAAAAGCTTTTAATATTGTTCTATAATTTACTTTTGGTTTAAGTGTTGCTAATATTTGTTCTTGAACATTTCCTGTAATAGTACCCCATGAGTTTGACATTTGAATTTCTTTAATTTTATCATTTATCATTTGTTCTTCGTATTCATTTTTATCCCAATCGTTTGCATTTTCATATCCGGTTTGTTTTTTATCTGTGTATTCTGATAAATTATTTTTGGGATAATTTTTGGGATAATTTTTTTTGTTTTTCTTGGAATTATTTGAAGTATCTGAATTATTGTTTTCAGTATCATTTTTTTTATCATCAGTATTTTTTTGTTTGTTTTTCCTTGTATTTTTTCTATCATTATTATTTAAATCATTTTTGCTGTTCTTTTGATTGGAATTATCATTATCATCAGATTGCGAATCGGTTGTATTATTTTCGTTTTCTTTTTCGTTGTTCCCTGTTTTGTTTCCTGTATTTTTTCCGTCATTATTATTTTCTTTTTCGTTTTTTTCTGTATTTTTTCTGTCATTATTATTTTCATTTTCGTTTTTTTCTGTATCTTTTCTGTCATCATTATTTTCTTTTTCGTTTTTTTCTGTATCTTTTCTGTCATCATTATTTTCTTTTTCGTTTTTTTCTGTATCTTTTCTGTCATCATTATTTTCGTTTTTTTCTATATTTTCTTTGTCTTGTTCATTTTGTTTTTCTTGTTTTTCTTGTTCTTGTTCTATAATTTTATCATAATAAAATTCAAAATGTTTTTTATCGTATTCATTACTTCCGAAATAGTCTTTTGCATATTGAAATCCGAGTGAAGTTGTTTTTATATATTCTTGAACTGTTATATTGCTTGCTTGATATGATATTTGACTTATTATTTTTTTTCTTCTGTAAGGGTGTTTCAAAATAATTCTCATAGCTTCAAAAGCTAATACTTCATTTAGTTCTTTTGCAGATAAGTTATCAATAAAAATAGGATTGAATTTAATATGTCCATCATAAACTTTTATTGTTTTTATATGCACCGATGGTTCTACTTTGTGAAGTGTCCATACTGCAAAGTAAAGTGGTTCTAAAAGATACCATTTTTCTACGATTTTAGTAATTTTTTCTTTTGCTAGCATTTTATAAATCTATTTCTTGAATATAATCTGATATTTCTAACATAAATTCTTCTGATTCTCCAAAAAGTAAACCTAGAACTTTTTCATAATTAGGTACTTCCAATTGAGAAGCAAAATGTGCAACTGCTTCTTGAAATTTAGATTTTTTCAAGTGT
The DNA here is from genome assembly GCA_029934515.1 of Bacteroidales bacterium. GTDB lineage: Bacteria > Bacteroidota > Bacteroidia > Bacteroidales > JAADGE01 > JAOZMB01. Next base: position 3,185 of record JAOZMB010000144.1, on the reverse strand, counting down.
TTAATATATTTTATTAAGTTTCTGATAAGAACTTTAAGTTTCTTTTTATCATATTCGTCATTATTTATAAATGCAAAAATTTGCTCGTTTGCCAGAATATAATCTTGCAATTTTAATCCCTTAAAAAGTTTTAAATTAAAAGCAAACAAAACATCTTCTGGATTAAGTTTACTAATCTCTTTTATACTTTTTATAAAATTAACACTTGCCGTTATTCCTACGATACCAGCTATTACTTTCACAAAAATAGCACTCATCGTTTTAACATCTTTAATTAGGTCAGAGACTCTTTCCCATGCTCTTCTGTCTGGTGTTTTTTCTATTCCCATGTCTAAAATTTCTTCTGCTTTTTTAAATTCATTCGTGGAGTCTAGGAAGTTAGGATATTTTTGAATAAAATTAATAACTCGTTTATCCAATTTTGCTTTATTTGCCCAGATAATCCAGTCTTCATGTGTAGGCGCAAATTCATAAATATTAAAACGAGAGACTAATGCTGGGTCTAGGTCTGTGATTTGATATTGGTCTCCATGATTTATTGCCGAAACTATAATACTGCCTTTTGGCAGACTTTTTCCGGCAAGCGTTCTATTTAAAGTTAGATCCATTACAGACTGTAAAATTTCTGGTCTTGCACGATTTAATTCATCTAAAAACAATACTACTGGTTGTTGTTTTTTAGGCCACCAGTATGGTGGCAGGAACTCTGACCTTCCTGTTCTTTCATTTTTTTGCATTAATCCTATCAAATCGCCAGGGTCACTCATTTGGCCTAAGAAAAAAGTTATCAAAGGCATTTTTTTTACTTCTCTATAAAAATTTGTCAAAATATTAGATTTCCCAATTCCGTGTCCTCCTGCTAGCATAATATTTTGTTCTGCTGGCGTGTGTTCTAATATTTTCAATAATTCTTTTGCGTTTATTTTTATCATATTTTAATTTTTTGCTGAGCTTTCAATCCATTTATAATAATTTATACTATTTGTTTGTCTATGTTTTACAGATATATCTTGCTCGTAAAGTTCGATTAATTTATCTAAAAAACTGCTTAAATTTTTCAATGTATTTTGAAATTTTTTATAAGTAATAGTTATTTCTGTTACTTGCGATTGCGATTGTTTTATTATTAAAATTATCTTATTTCTTTTTTCTTCAAATCTATAAACCATATTTTTATCTTTCATTATTTCTTTTACTTTAGCTTTAATAGTTTTGCTTTTTAGTACCGTAATTTTTTCTTTTTTTATTTCTTTATTTTTGGCTTCTATTTCTAGTTCTTTTTGTTTTTTCATCAAATCATCAATAAATTTAATAACTTCATTTTTTGTAGTTTTATATTTATCAAATCTAACAGTAAGTTCTTCTAATTTTTTATCGCTGTATTCATATTCATAAATAGGAAATTCAATATTAAGAATTTTATCTTTAAAAAAAATAACCATATACAGTTCTTGTCGTGTGTGTGAGCTTGCTTCGGTCTCCACAATTAGATAGTTACGCATTGTAAAATCGTCATAGATACTGTAATACTCCAAAATAACTCTTCCTGTTACACTACCTCTTCTTCTACTTCTTTCTGATAACGATTCTGTAAGTATACTAAATCTATAATCCCAAGAATTAGCCTTTTCTGGAGAGCAACTTTTAATATGCTTCCTCAATTCTAACAATATTTCTTTCTGCTCTTTTTCTGTTTCTACGAAGAGTTCTTTTTTATCATTAAAAGAGTTATCTAAAAGTTTAAAAAAAACTTTTCTATTAATACGACTTTTATAATCTTTCCAGCTCATTTTTATAATGTATAATATTCAAAATATATTCCTAATTTTTCTGCTTTTAGAACAATTTCTACAAATTCAGGTATATATTTTAAATTATTGTTAATATTTTTTATAGGTATTTTAATAGATGTAGTTCCTTCATTTAATGAAATATAAATTCTTAAAAAATCTCTCATTTCGTATATTTTATAATTGACATCTATTTTATTTAATATTTTTTGTATATTTATTATTCTTGCTTTTTTTTTAAGTATATCAATTTTGTCTTTTTTTATTCTATCGTTTTCCAGTTTTTTTTGTCTTTTTTTATAACTTTCTTGTCTTTTTTTATTTAACTGTAACAAATATTTTAAGAACCATATTATTTCATCTGGTGTTGTTTTTATTGTATCAAATTCTAAATGTTTGCGCCAATTATATCGTTCTTTTTTAAAAATTATTTTGTCTAAATAAAGTATATCTTCTGAATTATAATACGCACAAAAACTAAAGCTGAATTTTGAGCGGGAATTATAATCTCTTTTTAATCTAAAATATAAAACTTTATCTTCTTCTTTTTTTGTTGTAGCGTATCTTTTAAATCTAAGAAAATCTGGGTCGTTATACTTTATTTTACTATTAATATATTCTTCTATCGACTCAATATTTCTACTATAATAATTGCCCCATTTGTTTCGTAGTTCGATTTCTTTTTCTTGGTCTTTTACATAATCTTCATAAGAATTTTTATTTTCATTTATAAGATCTTGTAGATTTCCTTTAAGAACGGTTATATAATCATTGTATTTAGATACAATATGTTCTGTTAATTTTTGTGTTGTTTCTGTACATTTTTTATAATCTGCACACAAGAATTCAGTTTCTTTTTTCTTAAGTTTTTTAAAAGCTCTTTCTATTTCAGATTTCCATAGATATTTTAGTGATGAATCGTCCATTTTTTGTTGGTTGTTTGTGAATAAATATGTTGGTTTGCTGACCTCACAAGCTAAAATGTTGTGATTCGCTTAATTAAAAGCGAAGATACAAAAATATAAAACAATAACGCTATTTTATAACAAAAACTTTGTTTTTTTTTTTATAAAATTTATTTTTATATATATTTGGATTCTTCTAATAATTCTTGAAAGGTGTAGGGAAGAAATGATTTATTCTTCTTTGTGTGTTTTTCAATCAAAAACCTGATAAAGAAAAGATAATTTCCAATGCTGATCTTCAATATGAATTCTGGTGTGAGGCATATTTTTTTGCAAAGATACGAAATATTTGTTTAATTTGTAATTTTTCAGCAAGAGAATTCATTTTATAAAATAATTGTTGTCAAGAATTTAAAATTAAAGTGAGAATTGCTGCCAAATTATCAGGTACTTACAGCTATGCTCACTGCTCTTACTTTAAATAAAACAA
>JAOZMB010000143.1 GCA_029934515.1 Bacteroidales bacterium | reverse complement strand
TTTTTTAACAAAAATAAATAATTATGGAAACATTAGAAAAAAAGAAAACCGAAATAACATTCAGAAATGTTACATATCAGGATATTAAAAGTATTGTAAATATAAAAAAGAAACCAGCTAAATCAAAATTTAAAAATTGGTTTTCGCATAAACATGAACTCTCGGAAGATGATAATGTTTTTTTACAAACATTAATAGACGATAACGAACTTTATTTGCAAAGTTTTAATGAAGAACAATTGAAGGCAAGTTTTATACTTCCTGTATTGTTTAGAGTAAAATTCATTTTTGATGACATAAGAGACTGGTACGAATATTCTATCTCTGCAAAAATAAATAATGTAACTTTGAAAGGTAAACCAGATTTTATGCTGGCAAAAGGAGACGAACTACCAGAACGACCTTATTTCTTTATACAGGAATTTAAACCACATTCGCGTCCAGCAAGTGCAAAAGACCAGTTGCTGGCGGAAATGCTCGTTGCAATGAAAATAAATAAAAAAAACAAAATACAGGGCTGTTATATAACAGGACAACACTGGTTCTTTCTTATTCTCGAAAAATTAGAAAATAAGAGTTACGAGTATTTTGTTCACGAAGGATTAAATTGTCTTAAAATAAATGAACTAAAACAAATTTTTGTAAACTTGCAGGCAGTTAAAGTATTGTTTTGTAAAGATTAAATTATTAATTTTGTAAAGATTTTTTTAACAAAAATAAATAATTATGGAAACATTAGAAAAAAAGAAAACCGAAATAACATTCAGAAGTATTACTTATCTGGATATTAAAAGTATTGTAAATATAAAAAAAAAACCAGCTAAATCAAAATTTAAAAATTGGTTTTCGCATAAACATGAACTATCAGAAAATGATAATGTTTTTTTACAAAGATTAATAGACGATAACGAACTTTATTTGCAAAGTTTTAATGAAGAACAATTGAAAGCAAGTTTTATACTTCCTGTATTGTTTAGAGTAAATTTTATTTTTGATGACATAAGAGACTGGTACGAATATTCTATCTCTGCAAAAATAAATAATGTAACTTTGAAAGGTAAACCAGATTTTATGCTGGCAAAAGGAGATTTTTTTCCAGAACTACCTTATTTCTTTATACAAGAATTTAAACGCTCATACTCTGATTCAGACCCAGAAATGCAATTGCTGGCAGAAATGCTCGTAGCAATGAAAATAAATAATAAAAACAAAATACAGGGCTGTTATATAATAGGACGACAATGGTTCTTTCTTATTCTCAAAAAATTAGAAAATAAGAGTTATGAATATTTTGTTTCAAAACAATTTGATTGTCTTAAAATAAATGAACTAAAACAAATTTTTGTAAACTTGCAGGCAGTTAAAGTATTGTTTTGTAAAGATTAAATAATTGAATATTATGATAACAAAAAAATAGAAAAATGATTAATGAAAATATAAAAAGTGAATTGGAAGAAGCAAAAAAAAAAAATATTTAGAATTACGTAATCAAAAAATTAAATCAGAAATTTGGAACGAAATTTTGAAATTAACAAACTTGCAGAGTCTTAATTTATCCTACAATTACATAAATGAAATTCCTAAGGAAATTGGGAACTTAACAAACTTGCAGTTACTTCATTTATCCAACAATCAAATAAATGAAATTCCTAAGGAAATTGGGAACTTAACAAACTTGCAGAGTCTTGATTTATCCAGAAATCAAATAACTGAAATTCCTAAGAAAATTGGGAAGTTAACAAATTTAAAGCAGCTTGATTTATCCGGAAATCCAATAAAATTATTTCCAAAAGGATTTGAAATAACAAATTTTAAATTATTTGGTAATTTAAAATTATCATGTTTGTCCGATAAAATTAATATAATAATAGGAAAAAACGGAACTGGTAAAACATCACTTTTACAGGCTCTTACTTTCGGGTTAATTTATGAATATAACAGTGATATTGATACAAGAACTTTAAAAAGATATATTAAAAAAGACAATAAAAAAGCTGTTGTTAAAGTTGTTTTTTTTGGTGATGTAGTCTCTGAAATTATTATTAATCATAAATTGGAAAATAAAAAACTTATTGAAACACCCAATATAGTTTTATCGTATGGAACAAATTTATTTCATCAAAAAAATATTTTTGACCTCGAAATCGTAGATGATTTAATTTCTGGAAATTCTGATGGTTATCGTGTTTTTTCTATTTTTCCTGATTATGAGTCTAAAGGTTTTACAAATAAATTTATTGACCCCACACAAACACTGCTTCAATTGGAAAGATTTACAACAGACAATTCTGAGGTCTCTGAGGTCTTTGATATATTATTATACAAATTAAATAATTTTTTGAGTATTCCAGAAGTTGAAAAATTTAAAATAGTGCGCGGTATCGGTGGTTATATTTATCAAAATAATAAAACAAAAGAAAATTTTTATTTACATGAACTAAGCGAAGGTTACCGTTCCAACATTTTGCTTGTAAGTGATATCCTAATTAAAATACTTTCTATACGCAAAATGTTTTCTGGCTCTGTTGTTGATATTTTTGATAATGTAAGTGGCACAATTCTTATAGATGATTTTGATAAATATTTGCACCCTACATGGCAGTATCTTTTTTTATCAAAACTTACAGAAGTTCTACCCAATATTCAATTTTTTGTTACAACGCATAATGCCATTGCCTTACAGTCTGGCGAGGGTAAAACTGCAATAAAATTACAAAAAAATGAAATCGGTGAAACAGTTGCTGAAGTTAAAAAAATCAAATATGGCAACAGTTTGGAAGTTATAAATGATTATTATTTTGACAATGGAATTTACGGAACTAAAACATTTAAATATATTAATTATTTGAATAAACTTAAAATGTCTGTTTTAAGAAACAAACAAAAATCTGATTTTTATAATTTTAAGCAAAAAGCCGAAATGATAAAACAAAAAAATATAAGCGGTGATTTTTCTGCAATTATAGATTATGACATTTCATATTTGCAAAATTTTATAAATAAAATAAATAATAATGTTAAAAATCAATAGGGATAAAAAACCAGATATATTAAAACAAAAAAGTATTGACTGTAATAAGAAAAAGAAAATTTGGAATGCAATCAAAAAAACATTAATCATCGATGTAAACGGCAGATGTTCTTATTGTGCCGAACAAGATATTTCTACCACTGGCGGAGAGATTGACCATTTTTTGCCAAAAAAAATTTTCCTTCAAAAAAATGTGATTGGGATAATTTATTTTTTTATTGTGGAAAATGTAACAAACATAAAAGTAACAAATTTTTTGGAAAAGACGAAGAAAATGAAACTGGAAAACTAAATTTTGAACCTTTAAAATTTGATAATGAAAATTATTATTTTGAAAATCATTTTACAATTGATGTTTATACAGGAAAGATTTTACATCTTGACGAAAGAGCCGAAACAACAATAAATATGCTTAATTTGAATGATCCTGACAGAAATAAAACAAGAAAAAGAGAACTAAGGTCTTACGATAAAAATAAAGACTTTATAAAACATGCAAAATATAAAAATTTAATAGAATACTATTATTCAATTTAATCAGTGAAATCTGTGTTCTAATTTATCCAGAATAATAACCTGAGTTTGGATATAATTAGGGCGTTTCAGTAAATACAAATTTTAAAATTTTAACTATTAATTCGCATAAATAACATGGAACTTTTATTAATATCTTTTGTAATTATTGTATTTTTCTTGTTTGTAGGTTTCTTTTTAAAAAAAATTTACATTCCAGCAGCCTTACAGCCTCTTGCCGAGATTGCTGGATTTCAAAAATTTTCTTATTCTTATATGGTTATGAAACAACAGGATATTCCTGTTGATTTTTTATTTCAACAATATGTTAAAGCTATCGAGGTTAGTGTTGCACTTGACTTTAAAGACCTTAGGGATTTTTATCTAACATTTCCACAAAAAACCGAAAATATAATAGATGCTTTAATAAGAGCCAAAAGAGCTGGTGTTAAATTGAATATTAACGAATTAGAACGATTTCAGATATCAGGAGGCGACCCTCTACAACTTGTAAAAGCTCTTAAAACAGTAAAAAATGCTGGTTTGAATATTTCACGGAAAATTCTGGAATCGCACTCATTGTACGGTGGGAATATTAATACTTTTGTAGAAATAATTTTACGAGCAAACAAAGCATATTTAGAAATAAATATTCAAAACCTTGTAGAAGAAAACCTCTCCGACTCTGATATGAAAAAAATTGTAAATATTCTTATTAAAGCACAAAAAGCTGGATTATATATAACAGAAGAAGTTGCTCTGAAAGATGAAAAAGAACCAGAAGAAGAAAATCTTTATGCTGATTTGAGAATTTCATTAAAAGGTATTTTAGAGCATTTTAGAGCAAAAATTGATATAGATAAATATGCAAGAGCAATGATAAAAGCAAAAAAATCTGGAATAAAAATTAATAAAAATGCTCTTAATATACATTATTTGACTGATGGAGATATCGAAAAACTTGTCAGTACAATGATTAAAGTAAAAAAATCGGAAATAGATATCACACAAAAAGAATTAGTGCAATACAATATAGAAGATAAAGATATTGGCAAAATTGTAGATAATTTTATTAAAGCAAAACGAGCTGATTTAGATATTACAACAGATGATATAATTAATTTTTATAGAATAGGAGGAGACAGCGAAAGATTAATTAAAGCTCTGATAATAGACAAAAAAGCTGGACTAGGAGTTGGAAGGAAAAAACTCGTCGACTATTTTCTTGCTGGTGTTGACGTAATAAAATATGTTAAGTGCATAAATTTTATCGAAAAAAATAAAGAATTTGGAATAACTGAAATAGACATAAGCAACCATTATCTCAAAGGTGGAGACCCGATGAAAGCTTTATCCGCAATTTCTTATGCGAGAGTTAATAATATACAAATAACACCAAGCACTGCCTTTGCAATTGATTTAAGTCCAAGCACAGATATTGATAAAATAATACAATGGGCTATAAATCCAGAAATTAAAGACGTAAAACCTTTTGCTACTGTTGTTGCAAAAGACGGAATACAAATTAGTTTGAAGATGAGAGTAACTGTTCGTGGAAAAATTAAATTGTGGTCGAAAGGTTCAAGAGAGAAAGTCCTTTTTGGACGTATTAATGAAGCCACAGCCGAAGAAATACCAAAATACGATTCTTATAAAAGTATATTAAAAAATCTTAATAAAATTTCGGATAATGTATTGAAAAGATTGCTTGGCAAGATAAAAATATCTTATGAAATAAAAAAAAATAAATCGGAAAATAAAGAAGAAATTAGAGAACAAAATGAAAAAGAAAAAAAACTTAACAAAAGTAGTGCTTATGAAATTTTAGATATAAAAATTTTTGATATTATTGTTGGTAAGGATACACTCGCTGAACACAAACTACACCACGCAGAACACACAAAAAACATCGCTAAAATACATCTAAAAGAAAGAATAATTAATGCTCAAGCAGAAGAAGCAGAAGCAAAAGCAAGACTAACAGTCTCAAAAGCAAGGATACAGGAAGGAATGGCAGAAGCATTCAGAAAAGGTAATTTTAATTTTAGAGACTACCAAAAAGAAAAACATATATTTGATTCATTCGATGAAGAAACGGACAACCATGGAGCACACGATTCCCATCACTCATTTTCTGACGATGACGAAAAAGGACACCATTAATTAGACACAAAGTTGGACAGTAAATTCTAATAAAAAATCTTTTGAATGAGTCATATAAGTAAATTACGAATTGGTTTACACCTGATAATAAGTATTTAAAAAAAACAAGAAAAAAATTATTTGGTCAATACATAATTACTTGGAATTGGTACACATAGAAGAAATAATTTAATATTCAAATAAAACTTATAAAATGAAAAAGATAAAAAAAATACCTTACGGCGAGAGTGATTTCAAAAAAATCCAGAATGATAATTATTACTATATTGATAAAACAGAATATATTGAACTTGTAGAAGAGTCGCCAAGTTTTCTATTTCTTATCCGTCCTCGTCGTTTCGGAAAATCTTTGTTCTTGTCGATTTTGGAAAGTTACTATGATATATATTATAAAGATGAATTCGAAACCATATTTAAAAATACATACATAGGTGCAAAACCAACAGAAGAGAGAAATAAATATTTGATAATGAAATTTAATTTTGCAGAAGTAGACCCTGTAATTGAAAAAGTAAAAAACTCTTTTGAATTACATTGTGAAAACGTATATTTTAAATTTTTTAATAAATACGAGTCTTTTTTTACAAAAAATCAAATTAAACGTGTTACAAATCAATCAGGAGGTATAGCTAAATTATCTGTTCTTTTTAGAATCGTCGAACTCAACAAATTAAAAATATATCTAATAATAGACGAATATGATAATTTCACTAACTCTATACTTGCAAATTCTACACAAAATTATGAAGACATCACTCACGAAAGAACTGGATTTTTCAAACATTTTTTTAATGTAATAAAAGCTGGAACAACTGCAACTGATGCTCCTATTTCAAAAATTTTTATTACTGGCGTTTCGCCGATAACTCTCGATGATGTTACAAGTGGCGGAATAGGACATAACATTACTACTGATTTAATGTTCAACGAAATTATAGGATTTACGGAAACAGAAGTCCGCAAAATGCTTTTATATTATCAAAAAGCAGGAAAAATAACCGAAGATATTAATATCATTTTGGAATTTATGAAAAAATGGTACAATAATTATAAGTTCTCAAGAAATGCAAAACATAGTCTGTTTAATTCTACGATGGTTCTTAATTTTATAGTACGTTTTATGAACGAGAATGATTTTCCTATCCAGTTGCTCGATGATAATACAAAAATAGATTACACCAAACTAAGACATTTACTTATACTTGACAAAAAACTTAACGGCAATTTTTCTGTTCTCAAAGAAATTGTTGAGAACAATACAATAATTTCAAAAATAAATAATTCTTTTTCAATAAAAGACATGTCGAAACGTGATAATTTTGTTTCACTTCTTTATTATTTTGGATTAATAACAATTATTGGTTACAAAAGAGATAAATATGTTTTGAGAATACCAAATGAAGCAATAAAAGATTTTTTTACCAATTATATAAAAGACGGTTTTGAAGAGGCTAAAATTTTTAAACTTGATATTTACAAATACAACGATTTAATGTCTGATATGGCTTACGATGGCAAATGGAAAGACGTTTTTTTATTTTTATCTGCCGCTGTAAAAGAGCAGAGTAGAATACGCGATTACATAAAAGGCGAGTCAATGATAAAAGGTTTTTTGCTTGCATATCTAAATATTACAAACAATTATATAATTACTTCCGAAAAAGAACTAAATAAAGGTGTAGCAGATTTGTGGTTGGAGCCTATCGTTACAACTCATGCGCATGCAAATTATTCGTATCTAATAGAACTTAAATACAATAAAAAAACAAAGCCAGAGAAAATGAAAAAAATAATATCTAAGCTTACTACTGAGGCAAGTTTACAATTAAAAAAATACGAAAAAGACCCGATAATTATAAAAGAAAAATCAACAACGAAAGTAAAAAAATTAGTAATGATATATAATTCCTGGGAATTGGTACACATAGAAGAAATAATTTAATATTATAAAAATAAAAATATTCACCTTTATTGGCATGTTTCATAAATACAAAAAAAGTACAAAAGTATTCTACTTATGCAAAAAAGCATAACAATAAATATTTTTAAAACTTACTATAAAAAGTAAAAAAAAGATTTTATTTTATTTTATTTTTCACTTTTTCCATCAATAAATTTAACCAATTTTCTTTTTA
>JAOZMB010000035.1 GCA_029934515.1 Bacteroidales bacterium | reverse complement strand
GAAGATTGGAAATTAATTTTGAATGAATAAATCATAAATATATTTTGTTTTTTTTTGAATTAAAAAGAACTTAACGCATATTTTTATCAATAAATTACTATGTTTGCAAACATAACAAATAGAAACTAACAACTAACAACTAACAACTAACAACTAAATTTTTATATTATGAAAAAAAGACTCGCTCTTGGCAGTCAGGAGTTTTCTGAGGTTATCGGAAACAATTGTATTTATGTTGACAAGACAGAAATTATTTATAAGCTCGTTACCGAGAATAAATACTATTTTTTGTCTCGTCCTCGTCGTTTTGGCAAGTCGTTGCTAGCCAATACAATAAAAGAATTATATCTTGGTAGTAAGGAACTTTTAAAGGAATACTGTCAATTATTTCTTTTGTTTTAAAATTATAATTTACTAATTCATTACCTTGATAAAAAGCAGTTAGTCTATTATCTTTCTCATCAAAATAAATTGAATATGGAAGTTTTTTTCCTTCAGGTATTTTAAGTGAAATATCTTTTTGATATTTGAAAACGATTGTATTTTTTTTTGAGTTACATGACAAAAATACAGAAAATAAAATTAAGACAATTAAATATTGAGTTCTCATAATTAATAAATATAAAATTTTATAGCCAGATTTACTATCTGGCTACACTTTAAAAATGGTTTTGGTTAAAAATTAGTTTTGTAAAGCACCGCAGTTACATATATAGATTTGTCCACTAGTAAACAATTTACAATCACTCCCAGCTTCTACGCAAGCTATCCAACAATTTCCAGATTCCAAGAATCTATCACACACAATAACAAGTTCAATAGCTGGTTTAGAATTTTCATCAGGGAATAACATAACTTGTGCTTCACTATCTGGAGTAGCATAAAAGTGAAAAGCTAACATTCCATCTGGAGTTTCTTCATCTGTTGCTTCTTTAAGTCTTTCTCCTGCCCAGTCTTTAAATTTTTCAAGAGCTGTTTGTTCTGTTTGCTCAAATTCTTCAATATTTTTCAGTTCTGTTTTTGAGCATGATGCTAAGAGGATAATAGCAAAAATTGTCGAAATTAATAAACTTTTTTTTCATCGTAAGATTTATTTGAAAAAAAATAATTAATTTTATAAAGTTCGTAAAAAAAAACCAAGCCAAAATATTTTATGTTAAAATTTGTTAAACTTACTATTATTTGCACTTGTCATCTGTTTTTGTCTGACATTAAGAGACTAACTTTGTCTGTTGTATGTAAAAACACCAGATTAATGTAGGTTTATAAACAAAAAAATGTAACTTTGTAAAAATAAATAATTATGGAATTTGAATGGGACGAAAATAAAAATAAATCGAACCTTGAAAAACACGGTGTAGATTTTAATAATGAAAAAATAGGATTTAAACACGTCTCATTATTAAACAGACATGGGATAATAGTTCCCGAAGAGTTTATTTACTATACCGATGATGATATTGATTTCAGCGATGACCCAGATATTACAGAAGAAGATTTTTCAACAGGAAAATTAATTTGGAATGTTAAAACATCTTTACCTCTTGACAAGGAACTTAAAGATTGGATAACGAAAGAAAAAATTGATATAAATAAATTGGTCATAAAACTTATTAGAAATTTTTATGAAACAGTAAAAGATTTTCCCAAAAAAGTTGCATTATAGACAATATAAATTGTAAACTGTCAATGTGGCGTTGAAGCAACGCCGACAGTTTTTTGTTTGTGCTGTTTTTTCACCGCACCTATTAATAAACCAACTTTATCTATTGCATGGTGAAAACACCAGCCAAGCGCAGGACATATAAATTGTAAACTGTCAATCTTTGCTTTAACTAATATATTTGTTTGTTCCTTAATCTTTACAAAACATTGCTTTTGCAGCCTGCAAATTTTTATAAATTGACTGTAAGTTCTTAATTTTAAGACAATCAAAACTCTCTGATACAAAATATTCATACCGCCTGTTCTCTAATTTTTCGAGAACCATAAAAAACCAGTGTTGTCCTATTATATAACAGCCGTACATAATTTTTGTTTTGTTTATTTCTGTTGCAACAAGCATCTCAGCAAGTAATTGAAACTCTGGATTATTGTCTGATATTGAACGTTTAAATTCACTTATAAAAAAATACGGTTTATCTGGTGTAAAAGTACCTTTTGCAACCATAAAATCTGGTTTTCCTCTGAACTCTGTTCCGTTAATTTTACACATAAGCCAGCTTTCGTACCAGTCTTTTATATCACTAAAATTAAAGTCTACACTGAAAAGAATTGGAGCTATAAAACTAACCAACAATTTAGTTTCATTGTAATTTGACAAGAATAATTTATTTTTTTTTATCAATTTTTTAAGAAGTTCTAGTTCTTCATTGTTAATTTTGTAATTAAATGCAAACCATTCATCAAATTTAGAATCATTATCTATTTTCTCTATATCAACAATTTCTTCGATTTGCTTAAAAGTAATACTTCGATAATTTAAGACCTCTTTTTTCATTATTTTTAATATTTATATTTATAATTATTTTTATAATATTAAGGTTCTGAAAAAACCATAATTCAATTGTTTGCGTCTGTTATGTGTTGCATGAATCCACACCGACAGTAATTTATTGCAAAATTTTACCTGTTATTAAATTCAAATATAAACAATTAAATAATAAATTTATTAAAAACAAAAAATTAGAACAATTATTATCAGTCAGAACGATAATGATATTTGCGCTTGTCATGTTTTTTACCTGACATTAAAAGAGACCAACTTTGTCTGTTGCAGGTGAAAACACCTGCCAAGCGCAGAACTAACAAATAGAAACTAATAACTAACAACTAAAAACTAAAAACTAACAACTAACAACTAACCACTAACCACTAACAACTAATAACTAAAAAAGTTTCGATTGTATTTTATTTATTCTTAATTTTGCAACGTAAAAATTTTTAATATTTTTTATTATGAATAAAACAGGATATATAACGAGGCACAACGGTCCAAGAGATAAGGACATTGAATTAATGCTTAAAAAAATTGGCATAAGGTCGATAGATGATTTGATTTATGAAACAGTTCCAGATTCTATTCTAAGCAATAGGAACTTAGATATTCCAGATGGCATAAGCGAGTACGAGTTTCAGAAGCAAATAAATAAAATTGCCGACCGCAATAAAATTTATAAAACATACATAGGAACAGGTTATTACAATACAATTACACCTTCTGTTATTTGGCGTAATATTTTTGAAAATCCAGTTTGGTACACTTCATATACGCCTTATCAGTCTGAAATTTCTCAGGGCAGACTTGAGGCTTTGTTGAATTTCCAAACAACTGTATGCGAACTAACAGGCTGTGAAATAGCAAACGCATCGCTTCTTGACGAGGCAACGGCTGCTGCAGAAGCTGTTGTAATGATGGCGAACCTGCGAAAACGAAAAGCCATAAGAAACGGAGTTAATGTTGTTTTTATTGATAAAAATATATTTCCTCAAACTTATGAAGTTATTAGGTCAAGGATAGAACCATTGGGATTGATTATTGAAACAGGCAGTTTTTTGGATTATAAATTCCACGACCGTGTTTTTGGTGTACTTGTTCAATATCCAGACAACAACGGCAATATTTCCGATTATAAAGATTTTACTGTAAAAGCACAAAAAAACGGTTCGCTGACTGCCGTTGCAGCCGATTTATTAAGTCTTGCCGTACTCACTCCTCCGGGAGAATGGGGCGCAGATATTGTTTTCGGTTCATCTCAGAGGTTTGGTATTCCTATGTCTTACGGTGGGCCTCATGCCGCTTTTTTTGCTGCACGAGAAAAATATAAAAGAAATATGCCGGGCAGAATAATAGGAATCTCAAAAGACGTAACAGGAGACACAGCTCTGCGAATGGCACTACAAACAAGAGAACAACATATCAAACGAGAACGAGCAACATCAAATATATGTACAGCACAAGCACTTCTGGCAACAATGGCTGGAATGTATGCTGTTTATCACGGTGCAGAAGGTCTAAAAAATATTGCTTCCGATATTCATTTTAAAGCAAATACGTTGGTAAATGTTCTAAACGATTTGGGATATAAACAAATTAACAAGAACTATTTTGATACTATAAAAATATCTGTTCCGAAAAAAATAAAAATAAAAAATATAAAAAAAATAGCATTAAAAGAAGAAGTAAACCTTAGATATTTCAACGATAAAACAATAGGAATAAGTATAGATGAGACTACTTCGGTAAAAGATTTAAATAGACTTTTAAAAATATTTTCTACTGCATGTTCCCAAAAAAATAAAATTTTTGATTCTATAGAAAAGAGATTTTCTTTTGATGCAAAATTTCAAAGGAAAAGTGAATTTCTTACAAGTAATATTTTTAATTCTTATCGTTCCGAAACAGAGATGATGCGTTATATAAAAAAACTCGAACGGCGCGATATGTCTCTTACGCATTCAATGATTTCGCTTGGCTCGTGTACGATGAAATTAAATGCCGCTGTTTTGATGATGCCACTTAGTAATCCAAAATTTGGAGCCTTGCATCCTTTTGTGCCACGAAATCAAGCAAAAGGTTACCATCGTATTTTTAGAGAACTAAGAACATACCTATTAGAAATAACTGGTTTTGATGATATTACTTTCCAGCCAAATTCAGGCGCATCAGGCGAACATACAGGACTGTTAATTATCAAAGCATTTCACGAAAGCAAAGAAGAAGGACACAGAAATATTTGTATTATTCCAGCATCAGCACACGGAACAAACCCAGCAAGTGCGACAATGGCTGGAATGAAAATAGTAACTGTCGATTGTAACGAAAAAGGAAATATTAATATTGAAGACCTAAAACAAAAAGCCGAAAAAAATAAAGATAAACTATCAACTTTTATGATAACATATCCATCAACACACGGAGTTTTTGAAGACGGCGTTGTTGAGATGTGTGAAATTATTCATAAAAACGGTGGACTTGTTTATATGGACGGTGCAAATATGAACGCTCAAGTAGGTATAACAAATCCGAGTAAAATCGGTGCAGATGTTTGTCATTTGAATTTACATAAGACTTTTGGAATACCACACGGAGGAGGCGGGCCTGGTGTTGGACCTGTTGCCGTTGGAAAACATTTAAAACAATTCCTTCCCGGACATCCTGTTGTGCAACCATCTGAAAATAATACTCTTAAAGCTATTGCGGCAGCGCCTTGGGGTAGTGCTGGTATTTTGCCAATTACTTATGGTTATATAAAAATGCTCGGAGGTAAAGGTCTTACAGAAGTAACAAAAATGGCAATATTGAATGCCAATTATTTAGCTACTTCATTAAAAGATTATTATAAAATACTTTATACTGGAAATGCGGGACGTGTAGCCCACGAGATGATTCTTGAATGTCGTAATTTTAAAAAAGAAACTGGAATTACAGAAGCAGATATTGCTAAAAGGCTTATGGACTACGGTTTCCATGCGCCAACTCTTTCGTTTCCCGTACATGGAACATTGATGGTAGAACCGACAGAGAGCGAATCGCTTTACGAATTAGACAGATTTATTGAAGTAATGATTTCTATTTATAATGAAATTCAGGATATAAAAAATGGAGAAATAGATAAAACAAACAATATTCTGAAAAATGCGCCGCACAGCGAAAAAGTCTTAACAGACGATAATTGGAAATATGATTATACAAGAAAACAAGCTGGATATCCTCTAAAAAATTCTATTGAAAATAAATTGCATATTCCTGTAAGCAGAATTGATGATGCCTACGGAGATAGAAATTTGATATGTAAATGTGAGTAATCAAATTATTGTATTAAGAATTAAATTTATAGAATAAAGTATAATCGTGGCAAGTTTTCAACATGCCACGATTATTATTATAAAAATATAATGATTTTTAATAATTTAATCTTTACAAAACAATACTTTAAATGCTGAAAATCAAGGAATTACTATTTTGAAAATATAACTAACAACTTGATAATCAAGTATGATTTATTTTTGATGCATCTGCCATAAAATTATCTATTAATTGTTTTTTTTCAATTTTTATTTTTAATTTTGCATTTTAAAAAATTTCAGTATTTAGTATCTAATCAAATATACGCTGATTTTACAAGCTTAAAGGTTGTGATACACTTAAAATTATAAATATAAGATTATGAAGAACATAGAATTTTTTGATGCTGCTGTAAAAAAATCAAAAATGCTGAGCGAAAGACCATCTAATAAGATTTTACTTAAATTGTATGCTTTATACAAACAAACTACTGTTGGAGATATAATTGGTAAACGTCCTAGCGGGTTCGATTTCAAAGGAGCTGCAAAATATGATGCTTGGGAAAAAGAAAAAGGAAAAAATAAAGAAAAAACAGCCTCCGAGTATATTGAGCTTATAAATTCATTATTTTAAAATTAGAATTTTAAATCTAAAAAATGGCAAATTTAAAGGAAATACGTTCAAGAATTTTATCTGTTAAATCAACAAGACAGATAACAAATGCGATGAAAATGGTTGCAGCCTCAAAACTAAGAAGAGCGCAAGACGCAATCACACGACTAAGACCTTATGCAAATAAACTGCACGAAATTCTCGAACACATAAGCGATATAAGCGATGCAAATACACAAAGTGTTTATGCTCTGGAAAATAAAAGTGATAAGATTTTGCTTATATTAGTAAGTTCAAATAAAGGATTGTGTGGACCATTTAATGCAAATGTCGTAAAAAAAACTATTGATTTAGTCAAAAATAAATACGCAAAAGAACACAAAGAAGGAAAGGTACATTTTATGGCAATAGGAAGGAAAGCTGCTGAGATGATTGAAGTAAAAGGTTACAAGGTTTCTGAAAGTTTTGATGAACTCTTTGATGAACTAACATATAATAATGTTAAAAAAACGGCAACAAAATTTATGGACTTATTTGCAAATAAAGAATATGGTAAAGTTGAGATTGTTTATAATAAGTTTAAAAATGCAGCTGTTCAAATACTTACAAACGAACAATTCTTACCAATTAAACACGAAGAAGAGGAACAACAAAGCATTCACAATGATTATACTTTTGAACCTTCAAAAGAATATATTATTAATAATTTAATTCCAGACTCTCTTAAATTACACATCTTTAAAGCATTACTCGATTCAAACGCTGCCGAACAAGGAGCCAGAATGACAGCTATGCATAAAGCAACAGATAATGCAACAGATTTGATAAAAGAACTTACACTGAGTTACAACAAAGCAAGACAGGCTTCGATAACAAAAGAAATTCTCGAAATAACTGCAGGCGCAGAAGCACTAAGCGCATAAATTTTTTCTTATATTCCATTTTTATCAAAGAATGGAATATTTATTATTTATATTATAAATTATTAAATGACCAGAAAAAAAACCGATTTATCTTCAATAGGAGAGTTCAAATTGATAGAACTCATTAGCAAAGATATAAAAATTAAAAATAAAAGTACAAAAAAAGGTATTGGAGACGATGCAGCAATACTCGATTATAAAAAATTTCAGACCGTTGTAACAACTGATTTGCTTATCGAAGGAATCCATTTTAATTTAGATTATGTTCCACTTAAACATCTTGGTTATAAATCTGTTACTGTAAACTTATCTGATGTGTACGCAATGAACGCATCGCCAAAACAAATAACCGTATCAATAGCCGTATCAAATCGTTTTCCACTTGAGGCAATCGAGGAATTGTACAGTGGAATTAAACTTGCTTGCAAAAAATATAATGTCGATATAGTTGGAGGAGATACATCGTCTTCTATGCAAGGACTAATAATAAGTATAACAGCAATTGGTGAGATTACTGATGAAAAAATTGTGTTGAGAAGTACAGCAAAGAAAAATAATTTAATATGTGTATCAGGAGATTTAGGTGCAGCTTATGCTGGTTTGCAACTCCTAGAACGAGAAAGAATAATTTATAAAAAGAACCCTGAAATTCAACCTATTCTAAAAGGATACGATTATATTCTCGAAAGACAGTTAAAACCAGAAGCAAGAAAAGATATAATAAAAATATTTGAAGAACTAAATATTATACCGACTTCTATGATTGATATCTCGGATGGATTGTCATCAGAGATATTGCATATTTGTAAACAATCTAATAAAGGATGCAAAATTTACGAAGATAAAATTCCAATTGCTAAGGAAACAATAGATTTTGCAAATGAAATTAATATTGACCCTACAATTATTGCAATGAACGGCGGAGAAGACTATGAACTGCTTTTTACTATTGATATAAATGATTATGATAAAATAAAAAATA
Source organism: Bacteroidales bacterium (assembly GCA_029934515.1). Classification (GTDB taxonomy): domain Bacteria; phylum Bacteroidota; class Bacteroidia; order Bacteroidales; family JAADGE01; genus JAOZMB01. The sequence goes on along the minus strand of JAOZMB010000035.1, from coordinate 19,309 downwards.
ATCCTTACATATCAATTATTGGGCAAATTGACAAATCTAATGAAGGACAATATCTTATCACTCGTGACGGAACAGCAATAAAAATTGAAGCACAAGGTTGGAATACAATGAATTTATTATAGATAAAAATCATAAATAAATATCTTAACTTTTTTTAATTTTCGTAATAATTTAATTTATAAAATAATGAAAAAAAAATCAATTTATTTGATGGTCGTGGCTATGTTTTTTGTTTTTGCATGTAATAGTGATAGTGGTGATGATAATGCAAATACAACAGATATAGAAAATACAGAGAACGTAAAAGAAGAAGATAAATCCGCAGATGTTAGTAGCAAAACAAATAGTACTGGTTACTATGGTGTTGAAACTGGAGTTATTGAATATGAAATGAACATAATGGGAATGATGACAAAAATGACAACATATTTCAAAGATAATGGAGCTGTTCAATGTGTTGATGCTACTGTAAATGTTATGGGTAAAAGTTTAAAAACGAGAGTTTTAACGCTTGGTGATTTTGTTTATATGTTTGACGAGAGTACAAAAACTGGTACAAAAACAAAAAATAGTGATGAAAATATATTTGATTATAAGAACGTAGATTTTGAGAAGCTTTCAGAAGCAGAGTTAACTAAAAATAATGTCAAAAAAGAAGGCACAGAAGTCGTTCTTGGAAAAAAATGCACTATTTATTCTATCCAAGACCCCAAAAGTGGGAACGTAAAAGTTTGGATATGGAAAAATATTTTTTTTAAAATGGAAGTATCTGAAATGAATGTTAAAACAGAAATGAAAGCTACAAAATTTGAAAAAAACCCCTCATTCCCAGCAGGAATTTTTGAAATCCCAAGTGGATATAAAATTAAAGAACTCAACTTTGATGATACTAATAAACAAATGGAAGAACTATTAAAAAAGAAATAAAAAATTATTTGTAGTAAGTAATGGTTAAAAAATAACTTTATGATTTGTTTTTTGTAAAATAATTATTATCAGGTGTAAACCAATTCGTAATTCATAATTTATAATTCGTAATTTACTAAGCTCTGTGTTTTGTAAAATCAGAAAACAAAAAATATTGATAAAATAAAGAACGCTAATGTATCCTTTTAAATTTAACAAAATAAGACCTTATAATGACAGCGAAGTTTCAGATGCAATAAATAGAATAATTAATGAAAAATCATTTAGAAAAATTATTTCATTTCTATATAAAGATAAAAATATTAATGATATTTTAAAATCTTTTAAGAATGTGGCAACTGTAAATGAATTTCAATTTTTATTCTCTCATTATGCTGTTAATGAAATAATTAGAAGGACTTTTGATAAATTATATTGTTCAGGTATTGAAAATTTGGATACCAACAAAGTTTATCTGTTTGTTGCAAACCACAGAGATATTGTTTTAGACTCTGCAATTATGCAGGCTTTACTTGTCAAAAATAATCATAAAACTTCTCAAATAACTTTTGGTAGTAACTTAATGTTTAATGATTTTATTGTCGATTTGGGAAAACTAAATAAAATGTTTACATTCTATCGAGGAGGCACGAAGACACAAATATATAAAAATGCTTTGTTGCACTCGGAATATATAAGGCATGTTATAACAGAAAAAAAAGAATCAATCTGGATAGCACAAAGAGACGGAAGAACAAAAAATGGTGACGATAGAACACAAATTGCACTTATAAAAATGTTTGTAATGGGAAAGAAAAAAAAACGTCAAATATTAGAAAAACTTAATATTGTTCCTGTTACAATTTCTTATGAATTCGAACCTTGCGATGCACAAAAAATACAAGAATTATATATATCAAAAAGAGGAACGTATAAGAAACAAAAATTGGAAGATTTGAATAATATTATAAATGGAATAACTGATTATAAGGGTCGTGTTCACATGGCGTTCGGAATACCTGTAAATGATTGTAATAAACAATTACCAAAAAATATTAATAATAATGATTTTATAAATACGATTGTCGAAAATATTAATTATCAAACCCATAAAAATTATCACATCTGGGAAAGAAATTATATCGCTTTTGATATTATTAATAAAACAAACAAATATTTAGGTAGTAAATATAAAATAGAACAAAAAGATAAATTTATTGATTATGTAAATAGGAAAACAAAAAAATTAGATGGCAATAAATATGAGTTGTCGAATATGTTATTTAGTATGTATGCAATGCCTGTTATTAATAAAAATAATATTGAAAATCGACAAAAATTCAGTGTTAATAATCGTTAAAAAATAACTTATGATTTGTTTTTTGTAAAGTATTTATTATCAGGTGTAAACCAATTCGTAATTCATAATTTATAATTCGTAATTTACTTAATAGTTTGATACATTAATTTAAAAAAAATATTTTAGAATGGCATTCCCTTATACTTATAAAAATATTGTTGAACTGACTGGTGAAAATTTTAAAAATAAAATTACTGGAATAGAATTTGTTACAAATCTTTTGGTTCAGAAAATAAAAAAACAAGAAATTAAAGAACTCGAACATAATAACAATAATATTTCTTTTAAATCGAATAGTTCTCTTTTTGGTATAATATACAAAATAAAGATAAATGTCTTCGAAGCAAATGGAGATATTAATATCGAATATGAAATATTATTAGACGTATTGCTCAAAATAACATTGTTTGCGGTTATATTTATAGCTTTTTTTTCGTTTATCTCGGTTAGCAAGTTCTTAATTTTTGCTGGTTTATTTATTATACTTTTTTACTCAATAAATTTATTGTTTATAAATTCTTACATATTAAAATTTATTAATGATATAATAGGAAAAAATTTATTTGATTTCGACAACAGCGAAACATTAAGTAACGAGCAAAAAGAATGGATAAATAATCCAGATAAATGTCCCGCTTGTGGATATTATATCGATGTTTTCGATTTGTACTGCCCCGATTGTGGTCTTAAAGTAAAAAAAAATAAATTTGCTATTCCGCTTGATACAACCAAATATCATGATAAAACAATAAAATATCATTACAAAGAATAAATTACTGTCGGTGTAACTTTGAAGCCATGCCGACAGTTTTTATATATACGCTAGGAAATTACGAATTATAAATTATGAATTACGAATTGGTTTACACCTGATAATAAATATTTTACAAAAAACAAATCATAAGTTATTTTTTAACGATTACCTATTGCATTATTTTTTTTCTTCTATTTTTTTCTTTTGTCAGTAAACTAAGTTCTCTTCCTGTTTGACCTTTTACAGATGTGTTCTCTTCTGCTCTTCTAAAAAGATAAGGCAAGACATGTTTTATCGGACCATAAGGAACATATTTAGCAACATTAAAACCTATTTCAGCCATATTAAAACTAATATTATCACTCATTCCGTACAATTGAGAAAACCAAATTCTGTTATCATTTCTTTCCATTCCTTTGTCTATCATCAATTTAGCAAGTAATTTTGTACTCTCTTCGTTGTGAGTTCCATTAAATATTGAAATTCGTTCTATATGCTCAAATGAAAATCGTAAAGCATTATCATAATTTTCGTCTGTACTTTTTTTGTCTATACACAAAGGCGATTCGTATCCATTTTTTTTCGCTCTTTCACGTTCCCGCTCCATATACGCACCTCTAACAAATTTTGCACCAACAAAATAATTACCAGCAACAGCTCGTTTGTACCAATTTTTTAGATGCTCAAGTCTGTCTATCCTATACATTTGCCAAGTATTAAAAACAACAGCTTTTTCTTTATTATATTTACGCATCATCTCTTCGGCTGTTTCATCAATAAATTTTTGATAACAAACATCTTCGGCATCAATCAAAATAGGAATATCATTTTCAAAAGCTGTTTTGCATAATGTATCTATTCGATTTTTGAATGCAATAGCTTCTTCTTGTTCTTGCTTCGTTAATTTTTCATTTGTACTTGCTTTTTCAAGTAAATAATGACTTAAAAAAGCAGTAGGTTTAAATACAGCAAAAGGTATATTTTTATCTTTGGCAGCATTTTTAACAGATTCTATTGTTTCGTTCAACGCATTATCAATATCTTCTTTCGATTCTGTACCTTCTACGGAGTAATCTAAAATAGCACCCACATTGAATTTTTCTAATAATCTAACAATTGATTTACATTCTTGAATTGATTCTCCTCCAACAAAATGATTATAAATTGTAGGTTTCACTATCCAGTTTACAGGGAATTTTATCCGTAAAGCAAAATTTGCTAAATTTGCACCAGTTTTTTGCAATATCCTATTTGACATTATTTTAAAGAGCAAATGTGCTTTTGTCAAATCTTTGTCTGTTTTGCTTTTAAAAGCAATTTCAGTGTTTTCAAAATTTATCATAATTTTTTTTTTCGCAAAATAATATTAATATTATTAAAAATAATAATAAAACATCATTTGTAATTTAAATATATTTATTTATCTTTGTATAATTTTTCTTTTTCTCTTTTAAATATGATTAAAAGATTTGATAATAAGCATATTAACAATAATATAACATTCACTTTTGATGTCAAAGATGTTCTAAGTGGCTTTATTTTGTCCAATAAATTTGATAAAATATTTATTCTAACAGATGAAAATACATTTAAATATTGTTTTCCGATAGTTAAATCTTGTTTTATAGGAAAAAAAAATATTTTAAAAATAAAAAGTGGCGAAGAAAATAAGAGCATAATAACTCTCCATTATATATGGGATTTTTTATTAGAAAATAGAGCGAGCCGAGCCTCTTTGTTAATAAATCTTGGTGGTGGTGTTATAACTGATTTGGGTGGTTTTGCAGCGTCAACATTTAAAAGAGGAATAGATTTTATAAATATTCCGACTTCTCTTCTTGCTCAGATTGATGCTTCAATTGGCGGTAAAACAGGAATAAATTACGGCTGTCTAAAAAATGAGATAGGTATTATTAATTTTCCCCAAAAAATTATAATAGACCCAATTTTTATTAAAACATTAGAACGATGTGAGTTTATATCTGGTTATGCTGAGATGATAAAACATGCACTTTTGTTTGATGAAAATTATCTTGACGAATTGTTTATATTTTTTCCAGATAAGAATACAAAAATAGATTATAATTATTTATCTGTTATGATTTCTAAATCTATTGATATAAAAAAATATTTTGTAAAAAAAGACCCTTTTGATAAAAATATTCGTAAAGCTCTAAATTTTGGACATACTTTTGGACACGCATTTGAAAGCTTATCTATCAAAAAAAATATAAAACTAAAACACGGCGATGCAGTTGCACAAGGAATGATTTGTGAGCTTTTCTTATCCAACAAAAAAAGAAATTTTAGTTTAAAAAAATTTTTATACATCTCTGAAAAAATAATTAACATATTTGAAAAGAAAAACATTGAAGAAGCTGATATAAATAAATTAATTAAACTAATGCTCTATGATAAAAAAAATATATCTAATAAAATAAATTGTACATTGTTGGAAAATATAGCTATTCCGGTTATTAATAACATAATAACAGACGAAGAAATAAGAGAAACATTATTTTTTTACGAACAATTATCAAAATAATGATATAATAATAAAACCTGGTATTTATTTTGTGTACTTAATTATTTGTATGTTTTATATAAAAACTATAATATTAGATATAGTGATTTCGTTACATAATTATAAATTCTTATTACATTAAAAAATTTGTTAAATTGAAAAAAACAATATGTTACTCCGGTATAATCTTGATATTATTATCAAGTCAAGTTGGGAAATCTCAAATATCACATTTCTCACAATTCTATTCTACGCCAATGACAATCGCTCCATCATTTGCTGGTTTGACTCATGACAGCAGAGTAACTGCAATATATAGAGACCAGTGGCCAAGCATTTCAGGAACTTTTGTTACATTTGCAGCATCTATTGATCATTATTTTGAGAGTGCCAACAGCGGTATTGGAGCAGTTGTTTATAGAGATGTTGCTGGAACAGGTAATTTTGGATTAACAGAAGCAGGACTGCAATATTCATATAAATTAAAAATAAGAGAAAAACGAGGGAATAGAACATCTGATTGGTTTCTGCGTCCTGGTATATATTTTAAATATGCACAACGTTCACTTGACTTCCACGCATTGACTTTTGGAGATATGATAAAACCAGACGGCTCAACATCGCAAAGTACAATTGAACCAATACCATTAGGAAAAAAAGGATATATAGATTTTGCTGCATCGTTAATGGTCTATGCTGATTTATATTGGGGGGGCTTCTCGGTAGATCACATATTGCAACCAGACCAATCATTAACAAGTTTGGCAAGTAAATTGCCTATTAAAATTTCACTCTTCGGAGGTGCTAAATTATTATTAAAAGATAAAAAAAGACGCAGAAGAAAAAAATACGGAAAAACACCAGAAAGTCTTACACTTGCATTTAATTATAGAGCACAAGGTTCATACGACCAATTAGACTTCGGAGCATACTGGGAACACGACCCAATAGTACTCGGCGCATGGTTCAGAGGATTACCAGTTATTTCATCTGGCTCATACGAAAAAATTGATGCAGTTATAGCACTAATTGGTATTAAAATAAACAAAAAAATTAATGTTGGATACAGTTTTGATATGACAATATCGAGTCTACTAAGCCACACAGGAGGAGCTCACGAAATTTCATTAACATACTTTTTTCAAGGTTTTGGAAATAATAAAGGAAAATATTCTATTGTTCCATGCCCAAGTTTTTAAATAACTCGTTCAGAATTACAAAAAATTATATATGTAAAAAAAGCACACAAGAATATAAATATTCAAGTGTGCTTTTTAAAAGTACCTGAGGCCGGGATCGAACCGGCACGATATCACTATCACCGGTTTTTGAGACCGGCGCGTCTACCAATTCCGCCACTCAGGCAATAATATTTTCAATAAAAATACTCCACAAAATTAATCAACTATTTTTTAACAACAAATTTTTTTTTGTATGTTACAGTTTTTTTTCACATTTAATATTTAATATTTTTTATTAAAAGTTATATAGTATTGATTTTCAGCAGATATAAAATAAAAAACCAAAAAATAAAAATTTGTAATTTGTAATATAACATAACTTTTTTTTTACTTCTTGTTGTTTACATAAAAATATACTATTTTTGCGACTCGTTTTTCATTTGTCGTAAACAGACTTTTGTAAGTGAAAATTATAAATATCATAAAATTATAAATTATTTATGTGGAGTTATATAGCTGGAAAAGTATTAAGAAATAGAATTATTTTTATTATTACAATCGTTCTTTTTACCATATTCATGGGTTATCAGTCGCGATTTGTTGAATTGGATTATCATTATGCAGCACTGCTTCCAAAAACAGATTCAACATATATTGATATAGTAAATTTTAAAGAAAAATTTGGTGAAGACGGAAATGTAATGATAGTAGCTGTAACAGACAGTAATTTTTTTGAAAAAAATAAATTTAATGACTGGCTAAAACTTCAAGAAAATTTAAAGAAAATAAAAGGATTCGAAGGAGTGTTTTCTATAAGTGATATTGTTAATCTAAAAAAAGATAGTAAAAAAAAGAAATTTGTTATAAATAATTTCTTTCCTGATTCAATAAAAACACAAAAAGAACTTGATAGTTTGTCGGTTTTGATAGGAAATTTTCCTTTCTACGATGAATTGGTATATTTTAAAAAACACAATGTTTTTTTGCTTGCCTTAACTTTTAACGAAAGTATTGTAAATAGCAAAAAACGAGAAGATGTTGTTAAAGAGGTAGAAGAGAGAGTGAACGAATGGAGTTCTAAATATAATAATAATGTAAGATTCTCTGGTTTACCGTTTACACGCACAAAAATATCGCTGATGATTCAGAAAGAGTTAAATATGTTTGTTTGGCTTGCCCTACTTATAACTGCATTAATTCTTTATTTATTTTTCAGGTCATTTAAAGTTGTTATTTTTGCTATGCTTATTGTCGGAACCGGTGCTGTGTGGGGTCTTGGTTCGTTAGCTCTTTTTGATTACAAAATGACTATATTGAGCGGAATGATTCCACCTTTAATTATTGTAATAGGAATTCCAAATAGTGTTTTTCTGTTAAACAAATATCATAAAGAATATACGCTTCACGGCAATAAAATAAAAGCATTATATAGGGTAATTTCAAAGGTCGGCAATGCTACTTTTCTTACAAATCTTACAACAGCTGCTGGTTTTGCTACATTTATAATTACAGGAAATAGGTTCTTGATGGAATTTGGTATCGTTGCTTCTCTAAATATTCTTGGAATTTTTATTTTGTCGATAACATTAATTCCAGTATTTTTTAGCTTCTTACCAGAACCGAAACAAAAACATGTTAAACATCTAAATTACAAAATTATAAATAATATTGTAAATACTTTTGTTTTTATTGTTAAAAACAAAAGAATATATATTTATGTTGTTGTTGTTTTGTTTCTTTTGGCTGCTGGATACGGCATCTCAAAAGTTCATACACAGGGATATATTGTTGATGATATTCCAGAAGATAATCCTATATATATAGATTTAAAATATCTTGAAAATGTTGCAGGTGGAGTAATGCCAATTGAAATTACGGTTGCAAAAAGTGATAAAAAAGACTCTGTTGATTATTATATGTTAAAAAAGATTAATACTCTTCATGAGCATCTGAAAAAGAACAAGAACTTCTCAAAACCAGTTTCTATTATCAATGCAGTAAAATTTGCAAATCAAGCATTTCACAAAGGAAAAAAGAAATTTTATAAGTTCCCAGACTTGAACAGAGCAAATAACATACAATCATATATTAATGATTTTACAGGCTCTAACAAATTAATGAGCAAATTTATTGACAGCTCTTTCCAGACTGTAAGAATTAGTATGCGAGTTAGAGATATAGGAACAAAAAAAATGAACAAACTAAGAGCAGATTTAAAAAATAAATTAAACTCTATTTTTCCTCCTGATAAATATTTAACAGTTGTTACTGGTTCGAGTATTGTTTTTACTCAGGGGACATCACATTTGATTAATAATTTGTTTACAAGTTTAGCACTCGCCATATTTATAATTTCATTATTTATGGCTTTAATGTTTTCTTCGTTTCGTATGATTATTGTTTCGCTTGTTCCTAATATTTTACCTCTAATTTTTACTGCTGCGCTGATGGGATATTTCAATATTCCAATAAAACCATCGACTATATTAGTGTTCAGTATTGCATTTGGAATCTCCGTTGATAATGCGATACATTTCTTAACAAAATATAGACAGGAATTAATTGCAAATAATTGGAGAATAAAAGAATCAGTAATTAATGCACTAAAAGAAACAGGTGTTAGTATTATTTATACAGCTACAATTTTATTTTTTGGTTTTGGAATTTTCATTTTATCTGATTTCGGAGGAACTGTTGCTATAGGAATGTTAGTATCTGTTACTTTGTTTTTTGCGATGCTATCAAATTTAGTTCTTTTGCCTTCTATATTATTGTCATACGAAAAAAAAATCACAACAAAAGCATTCAAAGACCATATAATAGAGTAAATTTATATTAAAAATAAAAAACAGAAACAGAGCTATTATTTGTTATTCCATTTTACTGGAATAACAAAAGTAGCTCTGTGTTTCACAAAACTGCATAGCAGTTTAACAAAACACGGAGAAACTGGAATAACAAAACACGGAGAAATTATATCAATCAGGCACCATCACCGAACGTTTTGTATATTTATTAGCGAGAGTATTTTTGAATACGTCATTTATTTTTGATAAAGGGAATGTTTGAACAAATTGTTTTATTTTCAATTTATCAGTTGCAATAAGTTCTATAACATCATTATAAAGTTCTGGTTTACAGCCCCATGTTCCTATAACTTTTGCATCGAATGCCATCAGGTTGCTGAGTCTTACTAAGTTTTTATTCATTGTAAAACCAACAATTGACAATGTCGAGGTGAATGTAATAAGGCTATAACCAAGTTCTTGTCCAGCTTTTGTTCCAGACATTTCAAAAATTTTCCAACCATATTTAGATACGCCAAGTTCTTTGGCAATTTCTCTTACTTTTTTCTTAACATCTCTGCCGCCCATATTTTTGATATTCAAAACAGCATCAATATTATTATTTTTAGCAATATTTAATTTTTCATTATCAATATCAATTGCCAAAACTTTTGCGCCTGCAATTTTTGCAAGTAAAGCGGAATAAATACCGACACCGCCGACACCGATAATAATTGCAAAATCACCTTCTTGTAGTTCAGATTTTTGTATTACTTGATATGGAGTTGAAATTGCATCAGCAACAACCGATAGTTCAGATAAAGAATATTTTTGAAGTAAATCATCAGGAACATAACAAAGATATTTATAAGGAACTTTTATATGTGAAGCAAAACCGCCATCAAAATCATTGCCCGGCATAAGTTGTTTTTGACATATATTTCCTCTTCCTTTGTAACAAATTTCACAATCGCCGCATGGCAAAACAGCTGGTATAATTACATTTTTATTTATCAGACCGTCTGGACCAGCTACAATTGTTCCGCTTATTTCGTGTCCAAGTGTCAGTGGCAGAGCTTGTTTTGTTTTGACACCAAAATGCCAAAAACTCAAATCCGTATGACAAACTCCACAGCCTGCAATTTTAACAACAACTTCATCGTCTTTTATGTCTATTATTGTACTTTCTGATAGTTTAAAATCTGCTTTTTGTTCTGTCATTTGCCATGACTGCATCTTTATATTTTTCATAATTTTTTTCAATTTTTAATTATAAATTAGGATTTTCAAAAAGAATAGCTGTACCTTGTCCGCCACCTATACATGCCGATGCGATTCCGTATTTTACTTTACGAATATTCATTTCTCGTGAAATTGTAAGAGCGAGTCTTGTGCCTGTTGCGCCCAGCGGATGTCCTATTGCTATTGCGCCGCCGTTTACGTTTGCAATATTTCTGTCAAAGCCAAGTTCTCGTTCACAACCAATAAACTGCGCTCCAAATGCTTCATTAATTTCAATTAAACCAATATCATCTATTTTAAGACCAGTCATTTCGAGCAATAAATTTATTGCTGGAACAGGCCCTAATCCCATTATTTTGGGGTCTAATGCGCTTGTCGATGAAGCAACAACTTTACTGAGAACATTCATATTATTTGCCTCTGCATAACTCTTTCCTGCAACAACAACAGAAGCAGCACCGTCAACAATTCCACTTGAATTTCCAGCTGTTTGAACACCGTCTTTTGAAAAAACAGACCATAATTTAGCAAGTTTTTTTAGGTCGGTATTGCGAACATTTTCGTCTGTTATAAAATTTTCTACACCACGTGGGAGTTTTACTTTACGCGATTTTAGACCTTTTATTTCAAAAATAGTAGAATTTAATGGAACTATTTCATCATCAAAGAATCCTCTTTTTTTTGCTGCAATTGCATTATCAGCAGAACGTTTAGCAAAAATATCAACCTCTTGACGAGTTATATTATGTTTTTTTGCAATATTTTCTGCCGTCAAACCCATAGGAAAACCAGCTGCCGTATCGTTTAACGCCTCCCAAAGCATATCAACAAAATTAGGTCGTCCCAGAGGATAACCATTTCTATTGCCAAAACTTGCCGTTGGAGATAGAGTCATATTTTCTGTACCAACACAGAGAACAGTACCAGCTTTGCCAAGAACAATCTGCTCGGCACCAGCTATTATAGTTTCAAAACCTGAACCACAAATCCTTTGTACCATAACAGACGGAACACCTACCGGAACACCAGCAAACAGCGAAATATGTCGCGGTAAAAAATAAGCATCATTTGAACTCTGTCCTATATTTGCCGTAACTACCTGGTCTATAACATCTCCTGTAATTCCAGATTTATTCAAAGCAGCTTTTGCCGCAAAAATTCCTAAGTCAGTTGGCGAAATACTTCCTAATGTCCCGCTTAGCTTTCCGAAGGCAGTTCTTGCGCCGCCAACCAAAAAAATATCATCATAAATTATTCCTATTCCTTTTTCTTTGTTGTGAAATGATTTCATATTTTATAAATATTTAAAGTTTACTAATTATAATATTTTTTGTTGAAATTTATAAATTTGTGAAAATCCGTATAATCCGCATTCTTCCACGTTCCTACTATACTATTTTTCAAAAATATAAATTATTTTCAACGTCCCGCGAAATTAACATAATTTTATAAAAAAAAAATCAAAATCATTTTTTTGTTAAAATTTTCAAAATTAATATTAAGAAAAATTTGTATTAATATGATAATAGGAACACGGAGAAACACTGATTATACTGATTTTCACTGATTTAATTGATTTTAAATAAAAATATTATAATATATATATATATGTTCAATCTAATTTATATTTTTGCAGATTATAAAATGAATAAATAATTCAGTTAAAACAAAATGTACAGAACACATAATTGCGAAAAATTAAGAATAAACAATATCGGTGAAGATGTTATATTAAGCGGATGGGTACAGAAAATAAGAAATCTCGGAGGCATGACGTTCATAGATTTAAGGGACAGATATGGAATAACTCAACTTGTTTTTGATATGAATACAAATTCGGATTTATGTCTAAAAGCTCGAAAACTTGGAAGAGAATACGTGATTAAGATAAATGGAAAGGTTGTTGAGAGAAGTAATAAAAACATGGATATGCCAACAGGCGAAATTGAAATAAATATTTCTGATATTGATATTTTAAGTAAATCTTCGGTGCCACCTTTTACAATAGAAAATAATACAGACGGAGGTGAAGAATTAAGAATGAAATATAGATATCTCGACCTAAGAAGACAAACAGTTAAGAACTCTATTATTCTTCGTCATAAGATGGCACAGGAGGTACGAAGTTATTTGAATTTGAATGATTTTCTTGAAATTGAAACTCCTGTATTAATAAAATCGACACCAGAAGGAGCGCGTGATTTTGTTGTGCCTTCGCGAATGAACGCTGGAAAATTTTATGCACTTCCACAATCGCCACAATTGTTCAAACAACTTCTTATGATTGGCGGTTTTGATAAATATTATCAAATAGTAAAATGTTTTAGAGACGAAGATTTTAGGTCAGATAGGCAACCAGAATTTACTCAAATTGATTGCGAAATGTCATTTGTCGAGCAGGATGATGTTATAAATATGTTCGAGGGTTTGACAAAACATTTGTTCGACAAAATATTGAACATAAAATTCAAAGAAAAATTCCCGCATATTAGTTATCAAGATGCAGTAAATTTATACGGCTCCGACAGACCTGATATACGTTTTGATATGAAAATAAATAATATAACAGAAATAGCAAAAGGAAATAATTTTAAAGTTTTTGATGACTCTGAATATATTGGTGGGATTTGTGCAAAAGGTCTTGGAAATTATTCTCGCAAACAACTTGATAAATTAACAAAATGGGTTAGACGACCACAAATTGGGGCAAAAGGTTTAGTTTATGTAAAATGTAATAATGGCAATTTCAAATCATCTGTTAATAAGTTCTATTCTCAAACTGATTTAGAAAAATGGGCTAAAAAATTTGATGCTAATTCTGGTGATTTACTTTTGATATTATCTGGAAAGAAAACTGAAATTTTGTTTGCGCTTGGCGAGCTACGATTGGAAATAGCAAATAGACTTAATTTAAGAAATAATAATAAATATTCTCCTCTTTGGGTTGTAGATTTTCCACTTTTTGAGAAAGATGAAACAGGAAACCTCAGAGCTATGCATCACCCGTTTACATCGCCCAAAACAGAAGACAAACAACTGTTAGATACAGAACCAGAAAAAGTTAAAGCAAATGCTTATGATTTGGTAATCAATGGTGTAGAAATCGGTGGAGGTTCAATTCGTATTCATAATAATGAAATGCAAGAAAAAATATTCGATTTACTTGGTTTTAGCAAAGAAGAAGCAAAAGCTCAATTTGGATTTTTGATGAACGCATTCAAGTACGGCGCACCACCACATGGGGGCGTAGCGTTCGGATTTGACAGATGGACGGCATTGTTTAACAATTCGGAATCGATAAGAGACATTATAGCATTTCCAAAAAACAATACCGGAAAAGATATAATGATTGATGCGCCAGCAGATATTGATAAAAAACAACTTAATGATTTGCATCTAAGAACGACTGTAAAATTTTAAATTTACAAATAGAAAACTTAAAACTGTCGGCGTAGTTTCAAGCCACTCCGACAGTAATTTACTATTCAATATTCAATTAATATTTTATACAAATACCTGATTTTGTGTAAGTTTTTGATTTATCTGATAGCTTGGTAGCTGTAAATTTATAAATATAAACTCCTTTTCTTAATTCTGTATTATTATAATTTGTACCTTTCCAATTTATTTTATGAAAGCCAGGTTCTGTTTTATGATTTTTTAAAGTATTTACTTTTTGTCCTGCAAGATTAAAAATTTCTAATTTTACGTGAGATGCAACAGGTATATTAAAAGCAAATGTTGTATAATTATTAAATGGATTTGGATAATTTTGTATAGAATAATTAAGCGAATTTACTATTCCAACTGGAACGACTAAATCAGATAATAAATTATCAATATAAATTTCACCTTTTCTCGAACCTTCTGGATTTTGTTTAATAACAACACTATGAAAAAATTTGTCTCCACTGCCTTCTATTTCATTAACCTGAATATATTTTAAATCCCATCCAGCCCAGTTAATTGTATCAACAAAAACAGAAGCGTTTTCGTATAGCTCATCGTAGAACCAATATTCTAAAATATTATCGCTTAAATCTCCAAAAACCCATATTCCAAATTCATCATTATCATCAGAGCCAATAGCTGGAACATTTTCATTTAATACAGCACAAACACCACCTTCGTTTTCTGTAAAAACATAATTTATTTTTCCTGAAAATGGAGTACTAATTTTATAAAGTGGTGATAGTCCGAAAGTTGTTGCCGAGTTATCCGTGCCTTGTGTATGCGGACTAATATTTGGGTCTTGCCATTCACCAATATTATTGAGATTATCAATAACTGTTCCTGAAATAATTCCGTCTTTTTTTGTGCTGAAATTAATTTCCAATGTTTCATAAAAAGGGTTTCCGTCAGTGTCGTAAATTCCCGGCAATAATACTAATTTATAGTTTCTATTTTTTTTTAATTCTTCGTATGCTAAAAAAAAGTAATATCCTTTTCCGTCTTCATCGAAGAGAGCAGATAATGATGTTGCCAAGACTTCATTAGATTCATTGTACAAAATAACATTTCCTATTAACGATGATTGCGCCAGAGGAGCATCAAAAATTAAACGAAACTGCAATTTATTACAGACCTCGTCAAGGTTCTTCGGAAACATATTTAACAGGATTAATCTATTTCTGTCTTTTGTTACAAATGAGAATGAGTATTCTTCTTGAATTGGAATATTCCATATATTTGTTGCATCTGTTGAGATTGTTACTGTATATTCTTCTGCTTTTTCAAATGTTTCTGTGTGTTCAAATATTAAAGTTTTATCATCGTTTTCCCAAACAAATTCTCCATTTACTGCTGGTTCTATTGTGAAGGCGGCTTCGACATTAGACCTTAACATAGGACTGTTAAAATTTATTGTAATACTTTCTGTTGCACCTACACTGTCTGGTAAACTTGGCATATAATGTGAGTTTATAACAGGCGGGACTGTTGTATCGAAAGGTAAATATCTGTCAACTATTGTTGTTTCTCCAGCCGTTACGCTTATATCAACAGTATCATTAAAGTATCCATCAGCTTCAAAAACAATAGTGTAATTTCCCGGATTTATACTATCAAAAAAGAACACACCATTGTTCATTTCATCTCCCCAATAAATTTTATCGTTTGGTGATAATGTTGCTTTGAAACCATTTACAGGTATTTTTTCGTCGTTTGAATTTGGCACCCAATAATAATTTGTATTTGTATATGGGTCTCTAACAACTCCTGTTATCATACCTGTTTCGAAATCTGGTTCTTCGTAGAATGTAAGAAATGCACTTGCCAAATTACGAGCTTCATATTTACGATAATCTAAATTTTGCAACCTCCAAGATTCTGGATAATAATCATGAAAAGACCCTTCCGATAGCGCACCAGGCATATTCAAATTTCTAAGAACGCCAAGTCCTTGTGTTCCCCATTGTGGGTAAAAATC
The DNA here is from genome assembly GCA_029934515.1 of Bacteroidales bacterium. GTDB lineage: Bacteria > Bacteroidota > Bacteroidia > Bacteroidales > JAADGE01 > JAOZMB01. Next base: position 3,128 of record JAOZMB010000035.1, on the reverse strand, counting down.
CCAGTCTCCTCTTATATTTGCAAATCCGTAGTTCCAGACCAGATTACTGTTTGTAATAAATTCGTTCCAGATATGTTGAGACATTATTTTTGCATCAGGAAATACAGGATTGTTATCATAACCTCTGTACAAAATCAAAGGATAATTTAAAGAACCGTTAAATGCGTTACTGTGAATTGATTGGAAATAATCTACATCATTATCATTTGCAATTTGGCATATTTGCGACAGCGGCAAATCATCTGATGTAAAATTTGTAACTCTTGTCATAATAATTGTTGCTCCACAGTTTTCCAGAATATCCCTCAAATATAATCCTTTCGTTAGATTTCCTTCCGATTCCCAATATCCTGTTTCTTCAATAAAACGGTCATCTGAATCATGTCCTCCATGTCCAGGGTTTATACAAATTGATATACCAGTCAAATCTTGTGCATGTAAAATGCCAGCTAAGAAAATAAGAACTAATAATAAATTTAATTTTTTCATTTTATTTAATTTTTATTTTATAATTAAAAAAGTTTTTCAGATTTTTCTGTAATTTATATTTTTTTACAAATATAAATTATTTCATTTTCATCGAATCTGAAAATTTCTATTTCTTTTTTAGTGAACGATTTTATAAAATTGTCTTCTATGACTGTAAATCCAGCTTTTCTTAGACGTTGCGGATAATCTCTACCGTAAACTCTCAAATGGTCATATTGTCCAAAATATTTTTCTCTTTCTTTTTTTGTAACAATAGTTTTATCTTCGTATGTCTTTTCCAAAGAATAATCAATAGGAACTTGTATAATTGCCCAACCTCCTGTTTTTAAGGTTCTATACAATTCTTTTAAAGCTTTTTGTTCTTCATCAATATGTTCTAAAACATGGTTGCACAATATTACATCAAAAGTATTATCTGAAAAAATCATATTTCTTATATCTGTTTTTACATCTGCTAATGGCGAATATAAATCGGCAGTAACATAATTTATGTTTTCAAGTTTTCTAAATTTTTTCAAAAAAGGTTGTTCTGGTGCTATATGCAAAACGTTTATTTTAGCAGTAAAAAAAAATGTTCTTTCCTCTAAATAAACCCACAATAAACGATGTCTCTCTAATGTCAAACAATTTGGACACAATCTGTTTGTTTCTCCTTTATTTCCGTATGGAAGAAATTTTCTAAAACTTTTATTACAAGCTGGACATTGAACATTGTTACCTCTATAAAACAAAGAAATTGGTTTTCTGAGAATCAAACTAATTTTAATCAATACCGAACGTGGTAGATTTCTGACAACAAATTTAATAATATTCTTCACAAATTTTAATTTTTTGTTATTAAACTTAAATAGTATTCGTTAAAAAACAAATGTAAATTTTGACAAAATTATAAAAAAATATTATTTATTTAAAATAGTTTCTTTTAAATATTTTAAAAATGTATATATTTCTGTAATTAAATTTTTGTTTAATACGAAAATATTTTATTTTTGTGTTTACTTAAAACAAATTACTATTTTATGAAAAAAATAAAAATTTTATCATGTTTTTTATTTTTGTTATTTACTTTAAGTTCTTGTAATCAAACACTTTCAGAAATAATTATTGGAGAGTGGAAGATTATTGATTTTGAAAGTACTGCTGATTTCGATGAAGAAGAATTGTATATTCTAAGAAATGATATGATTAAGAATGAAAAATATACTTTTACAAAAGAGAAATTAATTATATCTTATAGAGATATAACTACTAATTGGGTTTGGCGTATAAGTAAAAAAGGTAATAATCTTATTATTATTTCTGATATTGATGGAGAATCTAAAAGATATGTTATAATAAAAAAATCATCTAAGAAAATTATTTTACATGAAGATATTTTTGATGAACATATTGAAACAAGAACACTTGAAAAAATAAAATAACAATATTATATTTAATATTGTCTGTGTGGTTTTAAGCCACGCCGACAGTAAACAGTAATTATATAACAAAAAAATATTATAACAACTGTAATAATTGGTAATTAATACGTTGAGATTCAATCTTTTAACTTGTTTGTTAAAAGTTCCAAATTATCTTTTTATTATATAGAAAATACATTTGCAGGGAATTTTTCTATTAAAGAATAATCATGTGTAGCCATTATTACTGCTGTATTTGTTTTTATTGTTTCACTCAGTATTTTCATAATTCTATCTGTGTATTCCCAGTCTAAATTACCTGTTGGTTCATCGGCAAGTATCAATACTGGAGAATTTATCAAAGCTCTTGCAATAACACAACATTGTTGTTCACCGCCTGAAAGATCAAAAGGCATTCTTAATTTTTTGTCCAACAAACCAACCTGCTCCAAGACTTTATTAATTTTTGAATTAATCAATTTAGCACTTCGCACACCTGAGGCTTCAAGTACAAATTTTAGATTATCAAAAATATTTCTGTCTGTTAGAAGCCTATAATCCTGAAAAATAATTCCAAGTTTTCGTCTTAAAAACGGTATATCATTTATTTTTATATTGTTTATATCATAACCTGCAACTTTAACTGTTCCCTCCGTTGGAGGAACATCAGCGTAAAGGATTTTAAAAAAACTTGATTTACCGCTTCCTATTTTTCCTTTTAAATATATAAACTCTCCTTGACCGATTTTAAAGTTTATATTTGATAATATTTTCTTATCCTTCCTATAAACAGATAGGTTTTTTATTTCTACAATATTTTTTATCATAATACTTTATTCATAATTATTTTTATTTTTGGTAATGAAGCCTTACACATGTCAGATGTTTTTACCTGACATTAATTAATCAGTAGCAGGTTTTCATTGTTTTTTTTAATTATATTAAATAGTAATCAGCAACATGTGATGAATGCAGATTGTGGCAAATGTAATAAATTGTATGGTTTATACAATTTATATTTGATATTTTTATTTTTTATAAGTTTGCCATAAACATTTAAATATAAAATTTTATAAAGAAACAATATTTATATCTTTGCAACAAAATCCGTGAAATATCCGTATAATCAGCGTTCTTCAGCGTTCCTATTACTCAGAGATAAATAGGAACACAGATAAATACTAATTATACGGATTAAACACTGATTTTTTAGAGCAAACGCATCAAAATATTTAAGTA
>JAOZMB010000142.1 GCA_029934515.1 Bacteroidales bacterium | reverse complement strand
ATAATAATCAAATTCTACAATACGAGAATCATCTGTTATTTTTCTTTGGTTTTTTTAACTCCACTATCTTCTGTATCTTAACATCAAGGAAATCCTCTATAAATTTTTTTGCTATCTTAGTAGAAGAAAATACTTTTTTAAAAAAACGGTCGTAATTCAAAGGTGCTAAGTAGGCATTTTTATATTTATTCATAATTTAATAAATTAGTGAAAAATAGGTGAAAATTTTTATATACTAAAGCGAATTAGGTTTTCGTATTTAAATAGAACCTTTTCAAAATTATAAATATTAATCTTACAAAAAAATAAATTCATAGAAAAAACAGAAAACCTATTTCACTTCAGTATATTGTAAATTAATTTGCTACTTTTCTTATTTTTAATATTTGGAAAACTACGTAAATTATTCCAAGCCATACTCCTATTGTTATGCCAAAATAAATAAATAGTAACCAGAGTGGAGTATCTGTTCCCCACATTGCTCTTTGTTCAGTCATATTTTCTACGTGTAATACAGTTGCCCAGTTTACTGTTTTTGTCACTTCTTTTTTACCGAATCTGTCTTGATTTGCAAATTTAACAATAATCTCTGCATTTCCAGATTTATCTCCGGGCAAATCATTTGGAAAAGAAACAGCTGCATATCCATTGGCATTTGTTTTAGCCACACCGAGAGTTAAATTTCCAAAGTATCTTTTTACCGAAAATAAAACTTTAACATCACCAGCAGGAACACCTGCATTAGTAGCTACTGCAACAATTTTATGTCCATCTTCTTTAAGGTTTACTTTTAAATCAAGGTCTTGTTGAACAGAAGCTAAATCAATTGTACTTCCAGCCCTGAACGTTCCTAAATAATGAACTATATCCCAAACCTCATCTTCACTTAATCTGCCCTCAAAACCTCCCATAGAGCCACCGTTACCCTTAAAAGTTTGAAAAAAAGTTTCACCTTCCGTTCTACTTGTTAAATATTCTTCCGAACCAAGATCCGTAGGCGCAGGAGGTTTCAAATTTGTTGTCTTTGGAACTTGATGACAAGCTTTACAATTTTTCATATAAAGTGTCTTCCCTTTAAGAGCCATATCTACGGTAGCTTCCGTTGGTGCTTTTTTATCTTTTTCGCCAGCAGGTATATTCCATTGTGCATCGACATCTATCGAAAACAACAACATAAGCCCGAAAATAACTGCGAATGTTATATTTTTATTTAACATAATATTTTATTATTTTGAATAAATTAAATTATTAAATTATTAAACTTCAAATTCGTTCATCTCTTCGTTAGTGATTCCCTCCTCGTGTGCAACCTCCCAGATAGGCATTATTGGGAACAGCTTTGCAAGTATTGTAACAATAAGTATAGCGCCAGCTATTGCCATCATTGTAATCGACCATTCAACCCAGTTTGGCCAATAAATCAAATACTCAGCAGGTACATTGTCAGCAGGAAAAGCTGGATGTTCCAAAGTAGGAACAGTTATAATGTATCTTTTAAAGAACGCACCAATCACTATGGCAATACTTATAATCATCGCTGGTAAAGGTTTTCTCATCCTTTTGAACAAAAATAATATTAAAGGAAGAATCATTCCGCATATCTGAACAGACCAAAACAACTTGGCATTATGTCCTACAAAAAGATTTAAAATATGAATATCATCACCTTGTTTCATTTTATAACCGGGAACAATATATTCATTAATATTAAAATATAAATAAACAAGCATCAAGAGAACAAGCAGTTTTCCCATCTTATCAAAATGAAAATCTGTAATATATTCTTTCAAATTGTAAGTCCTACTAAAAACATACATAGCTATCATAACAGCCGCACCACCTGCAACAAAAGCACCAGTAACATAATATGGTCCGAATATCGTTGAGTCCCAACCTATTCGGGGTGTCATCGCAAATAGCCAAGACGTAACTGTGTGAATTGCAAGAGCAACAGGAATAATTAATACAGCAAGAACTTTTATAGAACGTTTTATAATTTTATATTGTTCTGGCGAACCTACCCATCCAAATGATAAAATACTGTAAATTTTTTGTTTCCATTTTGGAGCGTCAGTCATGGTTTTTTTGAGGAATGGCATATCCGGAATCAACGGCAAAAGATATAACAAAATACTTATTGTAACGTAAGTCATCACCACTGTAACATCCCAAGTAATTGGCGATTGTAAACGTCCATGAATGAAAACATTTAAAAGTCTTTCTGGACGACCCATATCAAACACAATTATCAATCCTGCCCACATCGCAAATCCTACCGCAATTAACTCCGCAATCCTTGCAATCGGTGTTATCCATTTTATCCCAAGAAGTCCCAAAACAGAACTTATAAGCATACCAATTAGTGCCGTTGCAACAAAGAATATAAAACCAGAGATATACAAACCCCATGATATATAATCGGTAAGTGCAGTAGAACCAAGTCCTTCGGTAAGCTGTGTTATCCAACCAAAAAGACCAAAACCCATCACAGACAGTAGAAATAATATCCACAGCATAAACCAACGGTGGTTCTTAATAGGTTTAGTTAAATCGGTTACGATTTTGTTTAATGATTTTTTTTCTGACATATTTTTTTATTTAAAAAATTTAATTTTATAAATTTTGATTTTTATTTTGGAAATTTCAAATTTTCAATCACATGCACTATGCATGATGATTTACATCACCTTCTTTCTTTTTGCTTTCAAAAGGAAAAATTCTGTCTTTTTCTGGCAAATAATATACTCGTGGACGTGTTGCAAGTTCTGGCATCAAAGTATAAGCTGCGTTATCTTTGAGTAGTTTACTTAATCTTACTGTTTCTTTCGTTGTTCCATTTGTTACAGCATCTTCATTTTCATCTCCAAACCAAAATACTCCATTTCCACATGCTGAAACACAGTAAGGCAGTTCTCCTTCGCGAAGTCTATCGGCACTGAATACACATTTTGTAACTGTTCCTCTTTTTTGTGGAACATTTAGTTCTACATTATATTTCTTATCTGCATATTTTTCTTCATCTTTTGGGTTGTGCCAATTGAATACTCTTGCAGAATATGGACATGCAGCAACACAAAACCTACAACCTATACAACGTAAATTATCTATCAACACAATACCATCGTCTCTTTTATAAGTTGCATCAACAGGGCATACTTTCGTACAAGGTGGATTGTCACAGTGCTGACATGTTTTTGGCATAAAGAAACCTCCGCTTTTTTCGTTTCTTTTTAGTTCATGTACGTTTATGTGATGTTGCACTTTATCACCTTTTCCGTCTTTTGAAGTCCACAACTGATGATGTGTTTGGCAAGCTTCCATACATCTTTGGTCATTTTTACATTTTCCCAAATCAATAACCATCACCCATCTTCTGTTAGGAATTCCTTCTCTGCCAGCTTTTTGAAGCTGAGCTTCTGTTTTTTTGCCGATATCTTTTAGATGCTCTTTTGCAACAGTTTTTACTTTCCCGTCTGGTCCGAGAACATTAACTGTTTTGCCGCTTGCCGTAGCATTAAAAGATGTAACAATACCTCCTGCGAGAATAGTTCCCACACCTGCGAGAACTCCTTTTTTCAAAAATTCTCTACGTGTATTCTTAGTATTGTTATCTTTCTGCTCCAACTGTTTTTTTATTTTCATATTGGTTCTTGTTTGATTATAAACTATAATATTTTCAATTTTCAAAGATATATAAAAAAACAGTTCTAATAATATTCAAATACTTATTTAGAATTATTCTAAATGTATATTATCAAAAAAAATTATAAATAAAAATAAAAATAAATATATATAAATAATTATTAATCAGATAGTTATTAATAAAATAAAATACCTTTAATATATTGATTTAATATTTTTGTAAAATTAATATAGTTTTTTTATGTTTAAAAACATATATATTTAATATTCATTTATTTTGCATGTTTTCTTTTTTTGACAGAAAAAAACTTTTTTTGTAATTGTTAATATTATAAATTATATTTGTATTGTGTAAAAAATAGTTTTTATACTGAATTTATTATTGTTACAAAAATTAATGAAAAATAAACATAACAATTATTCCAAACAAGTAAAAAATTTGTTTGACGAACAAAAAAAAAATTGGAATTTACTATCGTCTAATTATTTGGCTTTGAACGATGTAAGAATAAAAATATTTGATTATGACGGTTTTATTATGAAATTACAATTTAATCCGAAAAGAATAATTTCGTCATCTGCAAAAGTTGATAAAAAATCAATAGCCAAACGAAAATGTTTTTTGTGTAAAGAGAATAGACCTTTGGTTCAAAATGGAATTGAAGTTGAAAATGATTTTGTTATTTTAATAAATCCGTACCCGATTTTTCCTGAACACCTAACAATAGTTCATAAAAAACATATAGAACAAAAAATATTTGGTAATTTTGAGGTAATGTTATCATTATCCGAAATTTTACCTAACTTTACTGTTTTTTATAACGGGCCCCGATGCGGAGCCTCCGCCCCTGACCATTTACATTTTCAGGCAGGAAATAGAAATTTTATGCTTATAGATTATCAGTATTATGATATTAAAAATAAATATGGAAATATTATTATTGATAATTCAGAAATTCAAATTTTTGCAGTCGATGACGGAATCAGAAAAATGATTATTCTTGAATCGTATAATAAAAATAAACTTATAGAAGAGTTTAATAAGTTGTACAAAATTATGAATATGAAATCCAGCAAGTCGGAAGAACCGATGATGAATATTATATCTTTGAAAGATGCAGACAAACTGAGAGTAATTATTTTTCCGAGAGCAGAACACCGTCCTCGACAATATTATGAAAAAGGCAAAAAAAATATTCTTTTAAGCCCAGCATCAGTTGATTTTGGAGGCACTGTAATTATTCCACAAAAAAAAGATTTTTATAAAATTACAAAAAAAGATATTACAGATATATTTCAACAAGTATCAATATCAAAAAATAATTTTTCAAATCTATTTTAGTAAATTACGAATTACGAATTGGTTTACATCTGATAATAAGTATTTTACAAAAAATAAATCATGAAGTTATTTTTTAACCATTACTTAATTTAAATAATTTTCTTATTTCAATTAATTCATCTCTATAATGTGCAGCAGATGTAAAGTCAAGTTCTTTTGCTGCTTTGAGCATTTGTTTTTCTGTTTTTTCCATTGTTTTTTCCATTTCTGATTTTGTCATATTTTTTATTACAAGTTCTGTAATGAGCGGTTTTTTTTCTTTTTTTCCTAATATATTTACTGTTTTTTTTACTATTTGTTTTGGAATGATATTATTTTCAGCATTGTATTTAATTTGTTTTTTGCGTCTTTGTTCTGTCATTTGAATAGTTTTTCTCATCGATTTTGTTATTTTATCTGCATACATAATAACTTTTCCGTTTAGATTTCTCGCTGCACGACCTGATGTTTGTGTCAAAGAACGAGTAGAGCGCAAAAAACCTTCTTTGTCGGCATCAAGAATTACGACAAGCGAAACCTCTGGCAAATCAAGACCTTCACGAAGCAGATTAACTCCTATCAGAACGTCAAATAATCCCAATCTTAGGTCTTCCATTATATCAACTCTTTTGAGCGTCTGCACACCAGAATGTATATATCTACAACGTATATTTATTTTTTCAAAATATTCTGCCAACTCTTCTGCCATTCTTTTTGTTATTGTTGTTACAAGTATTCTTTCTTTTTTCTCTGCACGTTTGTTTATTTCTGCGACAAGGTCGTCAATTTGATTTAAACTTGGACGTACATCTATTGGCGGGTCTATAAGTCCAGTAGGACGGATAACTTGTTCTATAACAATACCTTCGCATTGTTTGAGTTCGTAATCCGCTGGTGTTGCGCTCATGTATGTTGTTTGTTTGCTAATTTTTTCAAATTCCGAAAATTTTAGTGGTCTGTTATCCATCGCAGCTGGCAGTCTAAAACCATATTCTATAAGGTTTGTTTTTCGTGAGCGGTCGCCACCATACATGGCGTGTATCTGCGGAATTGTAACATGACTCTCATCTATAACTGTAATATAATCATCATGGAAATAATCCAACAAACAAAATGGACGAGTCCCAGGTTCTCGTTCATCAAGATATCGTGAATAATTTTCAATTCCCGAACAATAACCAAGTTCCTTTATCATTTCGAGGTCGTATGTAACTCTGTCTTCTATACGTTTTGCTTCTATATTTTTTCCTTTGTTCTCAAGAAAAGTAATATGTTTGAATAGGTCTAATCGTATTTGTTTTATAGCTCGTGTCATTCGTTCTTTTGTTGTCATAAAAATACTTGCTGGATAAATTGTTATTTGTTCCAGCTCTTCGACAATCTTTCCACTTATGGGGTCTAATGATTCTATTTCATCTATTTCATTGCCCCAAAATGAAAATCTATAAGCAGTATCGCTGTATGATGGAAATAAATCTACTACATCACCTTTTACTCTGAAATTACCTCTTTTTAGTTCAATATCATTTCTTGAATACAAGCAATCAACGAGCTTATGCAAAAATTTGTTCCTAACAAACTTTTGTCCTTTTTTGATTTCAATTACGTTTGCATGAAAATCATCAGGATTTCCTATTCCATAAATACAAGAAACAGATGCAACAACAATAACATCTCTTCTGCCTGATAATAAAGAGGTTGTAGTACTTATACGAAGTTTTTCTATTTCCTTGTTTATGCTTAAATCTTTTTCAATATATGTATTTGAGACTGGAAGGAAAGCCTCTGGTTGATAATAATCGTAGTAAGAGACAAAATATTCAACAGCATTTTCAGGAAAAAAATTTTTAAATTCTCCGTATAATTGTGCAGCAAGTGTTTTATTATGACTTAAAATAAGAACAGGACGGTTCAGTTGTTCGATAACATTTGCGATAGTAAATGTTTTTCCTGAACCTGTAACTCCTTGTAGAATTTGATATTTATCACCAGACTCGATTCCATTAATTAGCTGTTTTATAGCTTCAGGTTGGTCTCCTGTAGGTTCGAAAGTAGATTTTAAATGAAATTTCATATTTAAATAAAATTATGTATTTATGCGAATTAACAGTTGAAAAATAACTAAATGCATCAGCGAACATTTTACCGAATTAAACAATCAATAGTTGTGTTGATAGTTATTATTGTTTCGCTTTGGCTGTGTTCTCTCCGACCTTTATGAATATAAAAAAAAGGTGTGGTGGAAAACACAGCACAGGCGCAGAATGTTTACTGTCGGTATTGTTTCAAATCACACAGACAGCATTTTAAACAAATACTTTTTTATATCGGGTTAATTTCAAATTCAGTATATTTATTTCCTGTATTTGTAAATAATGAAGAATTTGAATTAATTTTATTGATAATTGCATCTTCGAACATTGTTTTATTTAATTCTATTCCTATTCCTATTCGTTCAAGGTTTTTTGCTACAATTGGTGTTGTAAAACTTCCTGCAAATGGGTCTAATACTTTTTCTCCGATATAAGAAAAATATTTTACTGCCATTTCAGGTATTTCATCAGGAAAAGGAGCTGTATGTCCAAGAGTATTTTTTCCTTTACTATTAATTTTTATTACTGGTGAAAATTTTATAATATCTTTTCTCCATTTTTTTATTGTTAGTTTATCGATTGTATTTTTTTTGTTTTCTTCGTATTTGTATTGCATCATATTTGTTCGCAATGAAAATCGTTTTCCTCTATTTTTTGGACTACGCACAAAACATTTTTCATTTTTACATTCCCAACTTTGCACACCAATTCCAGATTGTGAATTTCCGTTTACATTTAAAGAGCCACAAACGGGACAAGGATATTTATTTTTATCTAATCTATGTTTATGAAAAATTAAGATATGTTCATAACAATTAATTGGATATTGATACAATGGATAATCTTTGCCATTATTTTGTTGTCTTTTACTTTCTAC
>JAOZMB010000034.1:6936-27762 GCA_029934515.1 Bacteroidales bacterium | reverse complement strand
GAGCATAAATTAAAATAAAAAAAGCGAAAAAAAACTATTTTGGGCGAAGGTATTGTTTAAGAACCCGTATTTATATACTTTTGGTTCTATCTTTTTTGCAAGTTTTTTTAATTTCTCTCTCAAAATCGTAATCAATTTTGTATATTTTTCGTCTTTGCTTTTGTTGTTCATTCTGCCTTTTGTATTGCGTCCCTGAAAATGTTCTCTAATATCATACAATGAAGCATTTGCATTGCAGTTTGGTTGAGTATGATAATATTTCCACAATTCTTTGCCCGCATTAAAAACAGCTTTTGCTTCCAAAGAAAATTTTAATTTTTTGGAAATTGTTTTTTTAGAACTGTTAAGAAAATCAGCTTTTTGTTCAATTTTTATTTTACCATTTATAAATTTTGTCATAAAATTACTTTCAAATTTCTCTTGCGCATCTACCTCATATTCACTAAACGGTATCCAATGATTTGTGCCAAATTCTGACATTATTCTATTTTGTCCGTGAAATAAAGTAAAAGTTAAACAATCATTCTGAAAAATTTTATCTTTTTTCCATTTGTCATTCGGATATAAAAATTGGTCTCGGTCGTTTAGCCAAGTCGCTTTTATGCAATGACGAACTGAAAAGTAAACACAAATTGGAATAATATTTTTTTTACTTATACTGTATTTAGTTGCATTGTTGGGTGTTCCGTTTTTATTAATTTTATGATGACTACTTATATGAAGGTATATATTATTTTGAAAGTCAGGACCATTGTTACCAGTGTAAGCTATGACTTCTGATTTATTTTTTACCAATAATTGTTTTATCCATTGAGTTATTCGTTTATTTTTGTTTACTGCATAGAACTTTTTACTTCCTATACAGTTCTTATTTTTATCATAAATTTTAGTTTCAATCTTATTAAAATTTGCGTTACTGTTTAAATTCCAAATTAAAAAACCAATGGGAAAACTGCCCCTTACATTATCAAAAGTATTAGCGGGGACAATAAAACCACTTGTATAAGAAGCTGTAAATAATTCTCTAAAACGATTAAAACCATCACTATTTATATATTTCAATGTGCTAAAACCAGCCAGCTTACAATTAGGAATTTCTTGATGAATTCTGATAAAAAATTGAGAAAAAAGTTCCCGTATAGCCAGACCTAATTTGTCTTTGTATTTATTCCATATTATATTATTTGTTGCCACATTTGTTTTGTTTTTTTTCTTATCGGTAACAGTAACACTACCTGCTTCTGCGTAAGGCGGATTAATATAAACAACAAGTTTTTTTCGTTTTTCTGGATTATTTATTATTTTTTGAAGTGTTTCTGGAAGTTTAGAAAAATCATCGTTAAGAAAATCAAACCTGAAAACATGGCTCTCCAAAAGGTTTGCACCATTATCAATACGGTCTTTCATAACATCTACATCTTGTTGGTCAAGCGTGGAAGCCCAAATATTGTATTTATTTGTAAGTCCAGTAAGAAGATTTCCTGTTCCTGCGGCACAATCCCAAACATAATATTCGTCCTGCCAATCTTCGCCGAGAACATCAGTAATGTATTTTTGTGAAAGTTCAACCCAAATTTTCGGTGTGAAAAAACTACCTTTTCTCTCTCTTACATCTTGTGGAACAAGCAAATCACGCCTTTTTACTATATAATCCCAATACTGTTCTTTTGGAGGTCTTTCGTATTTATTCCAAAATTGTTTGTGAGATTTTTGTTTGTCGGAGAAATAAGTTCTTCGAGTAATAAACATTCCCATATCATCGATTTTTCTATCTAATTGATAATAGTCTTTTTTCAAAAGAACATACAATTTATCTTTTAATGTTTTATTATCACTCGAAAGCAAATCGGCAAGATAAAAATCACCATCAATAATACCGTTTTTTTTAGCAATTTTCCAATTAACAATAATTTTGGGTTTCACTGTTAATAGCCATTTGTTGTATATTACCAAAAAATTATTTTTATCAATTCTTATTTTTGATAAATTTGATTTTCCAGCAATAAAATTTAAATCTATAAATTTTCGAAGCTCTTTTTCATCATTATCAAATACAAAGAGTAAATAATTATCTTCGATTATTTTTTTTACTTTATCATATACAATTTTAAATTCTTTCGTATTGTGATTCGATGGTCTTATATTCCAGTTAAAATCATTAAGATAAAATATCTCCTGAATTTCATTATAAGCAATGAAAGCTATTTTTTCGTAATCAAAAGCGCCGAGAAATGCTGGAGGTAATTGCTTGTCAAAAGTCCGAGCCTTTCCAATTGTAAGAATTAATTGAACAATAGATTTATAGACATCAGATTTTCCTTTTTTTGCCTCAGCCCAAAACAAAGATACTGTTTCAGATAACGGGTCTTGTCTTACGGGCAGAGTTACACAAAAATCAATATCGCCAAATATTTTAGTGCTATCAAAAACACCAAAGTATTTTTTTGCAATTTTGTTTTTTAACTCTTCTTCTCTAATATTTTTATATGACATAATTTTATTTTAAAGATTTAAATTTCATTTTATACTTTTAAAAAACCGTATTTATAAATTTTTGGTTCTTTTTGATTGTACATAATGTAATTTGTTTGTTGGTAATTACAAAAATACATTTTTTACACTATATTTAATTTTTTTATTATCTGAGTCATAACTTCTCCTGCTTTACCTTGTATGAAAATATCTGTTATTGAATATGTATAATTTGAAGGTTTTGGATTTATTTCAATTATTTTTGCACCTTTTTGTTTAGCTTTTTTTGGTATCAATGACGCTGGTACAACAAGTCCACTTACACCTATTAGAATGAAAACATCAGCTTTATCTGATTCTGCAAAAGATTTTAAATAAGCCTCTTTCGGTATGTTTTCACCAAAAAAAATAAAATTCGGTTTTAGTATTTCATTGCATTTTCTGCATTTTGGTGGTAATAAATCTAATCCAATATCTTTTACATGATATTTTTCGCCACATTTTCTACATATTAATATTTTTGAATTTCCATGAAATTCAAAAATATTTTTGCTTCCCGCTTCCTGATGCAAATTGTCAATATTTTGTGTAATAATTGCTTTAAGTATTCCGTTTTTTTCCATATTTGCGAGTGCCTTATGAGCCAGATTTGGAGATGCTTTTCCAAAATATTCATAAAAAATTTTTCTGATAATTTTCCATGATTCAATAGGTTTTTCATAAAAATGGCTTAGCTCAAGAGCTTTTGTGTCGTATCTCGTCCACAGACCGTCTTTACCTCTGTATGATGGAATTCCACTTTCTACAGAAATTCCAGCACCTGTAAATGCTGTTAAATGTTTTGCATTTTTAATAAGCTCTGTTGCTTTTGAAATATTTATTTCCAGTAAATTTGTCATTTTATATTTTTTTTATTCCTGATTGTAAAAAAAGATGTTTGTCAAACATCTTTCGTAAAGATACAAAAATATTATAAATAATATTGATATGCAAATTATTATAATGTTCATTTACATAATATATATGACAAACAAAACGTTATATTTTTATTAAGAAATAAAAAAAATAAGATAAAATTTTATTTGTTTTATTTGTTTTATTTACTTTGTCGATATATTAGATATAAAAATCTATGTTAATTTATATTTAATGCAAACAGTTTACCGAATTTATAACATAAAATGTTGTGATATTCTTACTTAATCAAGTGAAAAATAACTAATAATAGTATTAACTAAATTAAATTAAAATGAAAAAAATATCAATTTTATTATTTTTGCTTTTTGCAATATATCAGTTAAATGCTCAGGAAGATTCGCAGACAGTAAAAATTGGTTTTGTAATAGTTTCAGCAAGCAAAAATTATGATGCTACAAAAAAACTTGCAGAAAAAGTATCAAAAAAATTAGGTTATAAACTTGATTTACGAGGTCTGACACAAAATGAAACAACTGGATTAACATTTTCAAGAAAAGAATGTGAAGAAAATAATTTTGAATATCCTGCATATATTGTAAGAGGAAGAGATTTTGGAGGAAATTATGTATCCGTAGAATATACTAATTATTATAAAGGTTTTACTCCAGGATATTATATTATTATTGTTTCAAGCTATGAAAAAGGTAACAAAAAACTTACACAAGCCCTTAAAAAAACAAAAAAATATTATAAAAACGCATACATAAAATATTCAGATATTTATATGGGCTGTATTCATTAATAATAATTCGTTAGATTGTTATGTAACTTATTTTTAATATTTTAACAATTTAACAACTTTTTATAATTATCAATTTAATTTAAATAAAATAAAAAATGAAAAAAATAACAATAATAATTTGTGCAATGATATTTTTATTAATATCACAGAGTTCGGCAGTTGAGACAATAATTAATGGAGAGATACTTGGCGAGAATACTTTAAAAAAAATTACACTTGAAAATTTAGTTTCAAAAGAAATTACAGCAGAAAGCAAAATAAATAAAGACGGTACATTTCAGATAAAAATAGATATTGACATCTCAAATTTTTATAAACTTACACTAAATCAGAATATATATGTTATATATATACCCAAACCAGGTGAAATTGCAAATATTAAAATAGATATTAAATCGCCTGAGAACCATATAATTAGTGGTTCTGAGCATACAAATTTATATTACAAAACTCAAAATAATATTAAAAAAAGTTCAGAGGAAGAGCAAAAAAATATTGTAAAAGAATTAATTGAAAAAAATCCTAATTCGCTTGTTTGTCTAATTTTTGTTAATAAATTGGATTTTGATAAAGATGCCGCTTACATAAAAATGGTTATAAAAGGGTTAAGTAAATATTCCGAAAATAAATTTGTAATTGGTTTACAAGAACAATGGGAACAGCATAAAAAATTTAAGAATCAGCATAAAAAATTAGAACTTGGTATGCCTGCTCCTGAAATTTCTTTGAATGACCCTACAGGAAAAATAATAAAATTGTCTTCTTTAAAAGGCAATTATGTATTAATTGATTTTTGGGCATCATGGTGTCGTCCTTGTCGAATGGAAAGTCCTACTCTCGTAAAAATATTCAAAAAATATCATTCAAAAGGGTTCGAAATTTATAGTGTGTCGCTTGACAAGTCTGGAGAGAATTGGAAAAAAGCCATAAAAGACGATAAACTCGAAAAATGGACTCATGTAAGCGATTTGAAAAGTTGGAATTCCGAAGGTGGTAAAACTTATAATGTAAAATCAATACCTTATACAGTTTTGATTGATAGAGAAGGTAAAATTATTGCAAAAAATTTAAGAGGAGATGGCTTAAAGAAAAAATTAGAAGAAATTTTTGATAAATAATTTTTTTGTAATTTAACACACTTCAATGGTTTGTTAAGTTTTTGTATAATATATTAATTATCATTATGTTTTGAGTAATTTAATGAACTATAGACAATTATTTTTTTGTTCCATTATTAAAAAATTTACAATAATGAAATATATTACATTTTTTTTATTTTATTTTTTTGTGTTAAATGTTTTTTCACAAAATCAAATATCACTTAAAACAGAATTTCCATCAAGAGTTAAAGCTGGTAGTACGTTTGATGTCAAAATAATTATTGAAAAACCTAACATTCAGAATTATGCAGTATTTACCCAGTATTTTCCAAATGGTTTTAGTGTAGAAGAAGAAAATAGCAATTCTGCAATTTTTAAATTCAAAAAACAAAAACTTTCTTATACTTGGATTAGACTTCCTGATGACGAAAAAGTTATTATATATTACAAAATTAAAACAGATAACAAGTTAAAAGGGGTTTATAAATTAGACGGAAAATTTATATATTTTGCAAATAATATGAAAGGTTCTATATATTTGGACGAACTTACAATTAATGTATATCAGTAAATTTATTTTTTTTAGTAAAACTCTAAAAAATCAATAATAACAGAAAAAGTCAAACAGAAGTATTTTGCTTTTTTATATAAGTTATCACGGATTTTTTTATTTTAAATATAAAAATGGTTGTTATAAGTCAATACCTTCGCCAAATTATTATTTTAACGATTTATAATAAAATAGTAATTTGTAAATATAACTCAATCAATACTTTAAAAATTAGAATATCTTAATTTTTTGCATATTTCAAAATTTGGCGAAGGTATTGATACTCAATTACTAATTGAATATCAACTGTTAAACCTATTATTTATATTTATCAAGAAAAAAAAATCATTTTTTTTTTTTTTTTAATTTTTTATCACTACCCTTGTATTTTAATTAAATAATCTAAATACTTAAAATTATGAAAAAAACATTTTTTATTACAATCTTGTTGTTATTCTCATTGTCAATATTTGCACAAATAGATAAGAGAAAACAAGTGTCTCCACGAATAAATGTATCTCTTGTACCGCATGTAGAGTTCATTAAAGTTGCAGGAAACATGAACCTTGCAGCTGGAGTAAGTGTTATTACCACAATCAATAATCTGGTATATTATGGTTTCTATTTAACAAAAAAGTTGCAGAAAGATTATATTGATTTTGGAGAGAACGGAGGAAAATTAGATTTTAGTCATCAGCATTATGGTGTTGTGGTGGGAGGATATATTCCACTTGGAATTTATAGAGGAACAGACGGAAGATATATGAAACGAAAAACAGTGCTTACATGTTCAGCAAACTTTGGACATTCTGTTTTCTGGACAAATAATGAAGGCGGTGAAAAAGTTAGTTCAAGAGAATATTTTTATACATTACAGCCATCTATTGGAGCCACAAGGCAAATAAGTAAATTTATTTTTGTAGAAGCAGGAGTACGATATCCTATAGCACTGCGTATTGATCCAGAATGGGAAGCAAAAAATATAACAAACAATGAATTTACTGGTCCAGGAGTATATCTTTCACTAAGGTTCAATTTATTCCATTAATATATTTTAATCTTTTTTTAACACAAATTAATTAAATAAAAATGAAAACAGCAAAAATATTTTTTATTGTTATACTTTCTGGATTGTTTCTTACAGTTGGTTGTGAAAGTGATAACGGAGATGGAGAAAGTGGAGGAGATGGCGAAGATTCTCAAATAATCATGAAAAATAAAGAATTAACTTCTACTGTTGATTCTTTAAATACTATGTTGAATAGTTATGAAGCGGAAGAAAAAGAATTGTCTGAAAAAATAACAGTTTTACAGGCAAAATTAAGTGAAACTAAGACACCCCCGTCTCAAGAAATTAAGGTTGTTTATAAAACAAAAATAAAATATAAAACAGACGAAACAGTATTGGCAGATTTGGAGAACAAAAAAAAGAAAGTACTAGACCAGATAGATGAAATAAACAGACTGAAAGAAGCTATTGCAAATAAAGAAAGTAAACTTGATAAAATGCAAACTCAGGTTGCAGATTTAGAAACAAAAAACGAAGAAATGCATACATCAGATGATGTTGCTATTGTCATTGACAGTGTTCTTAGAGGTCGTTTAACTGTTTCAGACATTAATGTAGAACTACTTACAAGGAGAATAAAAGACAAGAAAAAGAAACATCTTTATATTGAAATTATTGAAACATCGTTCACAGTTAATGAAAACGATATTGCAGAAAAAGGTAATAAAATAGTATATATTTGTATAATTGATAAAGATAAAAATGTATTACATCACGAAGAAAATAATACATTTACTGACATCAACGGAAATACACAATTTTATACTACAAAAAACCAGTTTGCTTACGAAGAAGAAAAACTAAGACTAACGGTTATATGGGAAAAGAAAGAGCTAGAACTAAACCCTGGAACTTATACTACCGAATTTTATATTGATAATACTATCTCTGGAATTGGTACATTCAATATTGAATAAATAATTATGGTGTTGTTTAAAACAAGTCTTGAAACTCTTTGTATAACAGTGTTATATTAAATCGTTTTACATGATTTTTTTTTGACAACACAACTTTTTCCTATTTTTTTATTAAAAAAATTTTTTTTTTAAAAAAAAAGTTAAATATTTGCATCGTAATTGAAATAGTTTTTTTTAACCATAAAAAATGGAGGACTGCGTATAGAAATAAAATCTACTTTTTCTTAACAATTTGAAAAAGGAGTATAAAATGAAAACAAAAAATCTTAAAGACCGGGAACTTGTAAAAGAGTTTATTTCAGGAAATCAATCTTCAATAGAGATATTAGTGAAGAGACATAAAGACAGAGTTTTTACCTATATTCTATTTATAGTGAAAAACGAAGAGTTAGCCGAAGATATTTTTCAGGAAACATTTATTAAAGTGATAAAGTCGTTACGTAGAGGAAAGTATAATGAACGTGGTGTATTTGTATCGTGGGTAATTCGTATTGCACACAACCTAATAATTGACTATTTTAGGAAGTCTAAGAAAATGAAAATGTACTCAAATGATGAAGACCCTAAGATAGATATTTTTAATTCTCAGCGATTTTCAGGACAAACTATTGAAGACGATATTGTGCAAGACCAAATAGCAAGCGATATAAGAAATCTTGTTCACGAATTGTCAGAAGAACAAAAACAGGTTGTATTGTTAAGACATTTTGGTGAGATGAGTTTTAAAGAAATTGCAGAACAAACAGGTGTCAGTATTAATACAGCTCTTGGAAGAATGAGATACGCACTTATAAATCTCAGAAAGCTAATCGAAAAGAAGAAATTAGACCTAACTTACATGTAGAATAATCCCGAAAATTGTAACATCTTTTGTATTTCAGGGTTTACAATGTTTTTTATAAATCATTTACAAAAAAATTAGTTTCCATAATGGAAACTTTTTTTTTGTGAAAATTGTAAGTTTTCCAGATAAAAAAAATTATATATTGGCAGACTTATTTTTGAATAATTTATTATTATTTAAATAACTAATCATCAGAACAATTATTATGACTAAATTAGACTTTATAAAATCAAAAATAAAACAGCGCAAAGAGCTTTTATGTTTATTAAATATCTTGCGTTTCCGTGATAAGAAAATTGTTTTTACCAACGGTTGTTTTGATATTATTCATCGTGGACATGTTGAATATTTGTCAAAAGCAAGAAGCCTGGGCGATTATATGATAGTCGGACTGAATACAGATAAATCAGTTAGTAAACTTAAAGGTGAAAATCGTCCTATTCAAGACGAGCAGAGTAGAGCGTTGGTACTTGCTGGTTTTAGTTTTGTCGATGCTGTTGTTTTGTTTCACGAAGATACACCTTACAATATTATAAAATTATTTAAACCAGATATTCTTGTTAAAGGAGCTGATTATAAAAAAAAAGATATTGTAGGTTATGATATTATTAAATCTATTAATGGTAATATTTTTACAATCGAATTATCGAAAGGCTTTTCTACGAGCCGAATTATTGATAGAATAAAATAATTGTCAATTTTTCATTATTTAAAATTATAAATATGTCAAAAATAAAAACAACTTATGTTTGTCAAAACTGTGGTGTTGTGTCATCAAAATGGATAGGCAAATGTAACTCGTGTAACAAATGGAACACTTTTGTGGAAGAGATTGTCAAAGAAAAAAATAATAATACTGCTTTTGATACAAAAAATACAGTCGCAAAACCTATATTGATTTCAGATATTATTTTTAAAAAAGATAAACGTATTGACACACAAAATATTGAGTTCAATAGAGTGCTGGGAGGCGGTCTTGTTCCCGGTTCTATTGTTCTTATCGGCGGTGAACCCGGAATAGGAAAATCTACACTTGCTTTACAAATAGCAATCGGTTTACTTAAACAAAAAACATTATACGTCTCTGGCGAAGAGAGTCTTCAGCAAATAAAACTTCGTTCAGAACGAATTGCAAGTCAAGCAAATAATTGTTTCGTTTTGAGCGAAACACTACTCGAAAATATAATTCTAAATATCCGAAATATAAATCCAGATATTATTGTAATTGATTCTATTCAAACTATTTATACAAAAGGAAGCGAATCCTCACCAGGCAGTGTATCTCAAATACGTGAATGTACAACAGAACTTCTAAGATATGCAAAAGATAATGCAAAAGCTGTAATTTTAATAGGACATATAAATAAAGAAGGTAACATTGCTGGACCAAAAGTTCTTGAGCATATTGTCGATACTGTTTTGCAGTTCGAAGGAGATAGAAATCATGTTTATAGGATATTAAGAGCTTCTAAGAATCGTTTCGGCTCGACATCGGAACTCGGAATTTTTGAAATGCTAAACACTGGACTTAGACAAATATCAAACCCATCAGAACTTTTACTCTCACAAAACGAAGAAGCAATGAGTGGAGTATCAGTCTCTGCAACAATTGAAGGAATAAGACCTTTCCTGATTGAAGCTCAGGCACTTGTAAGCACAGCAGCATACGGAACACCACAAAGAACATCAACCGGTTTCGATTTGAGAAGACTAAGTATAATGCTTGCCGTTCTGGAAAAACGTGCAGGTTTCAGACTTGCAGCAAAAGACGTATTTATAAATATTGCAGGAGGTATAAAAATTAATGACCCAGCAACAGACCTTGCTGTTGTTTGTTCGATATTATCTTCAGACCTAAATTTATCAATACCAAAAAATGTTTGTTTTGCTGGTGAAATAGGATTATCAGGCGAAATAAGACCAGTAACAAGAATAGAACAAAGAATTATAGAAGCAACAAAACTCGGTTTTAAGAAAATATATATATCAAAATATAATAAAAAAGGAGTAAACTTTTCTAAATTTAAAATCAATGTTATAGGGGTCTCAAAAGTCGAAGAAGTTTTTAGACAATTATTTAGATAAATCTAATAGTCTATTTTTCAAAATAAATAAAACCAATTTTTTACTATTTATTATAATATGCCAAATATTTAACATCCAAAATTACAAATTTGAATATTTGGCAAAAATATTGTGCCTATAAATTTATACGTATAAATAAAAAAATATTGAAAAAATGATAAAAAATTTTTTTTTATTAATAATTATATTTTTTATTTGTGTAATATACAACAATACCAACGCACAAATAGTAAAAATAGTAAATGAAATAAATGATTTCCCCATTCCGGGAGTTACAGTTTTCAACAGTAAGCTAAACAAAAGTACTGTCTCTGATGTTAATGGAATTATAAATATTAATATTTTTTTGGAAAGCGATAGTTTATTTTTTAAACATATAGCTTTTAAAGATATTGTATTTACAAAAAAAGATTTAAGACAAAATAGTTATTATGTATTTCTAATTCCAAATGAATTTTTATTGTCTTAGATAAGAATTGTTGGTTCAAATGCCCGCGAAAATCCTTGTGAATTGCCTTATAAACTTGATAAAATTTTTGCAACTGATATTCAGAGTTCATCGGCACAGACATCAGCAGATATTTTACTTTCGACTGGCAATGTTATGGTTCAGAAAAGTCAGGGAGGAGGCGGTAGTCCTATTTTAAGAGGTTTTGAGGCGAATAAAATTCTTTTGGTTATAGATGGTGTTCGGCTAAATAATGCAATATATAGAAGCGGACATTTGCAAAATGCTGTTACAATAGATAATTCTATATTAGAGAAAATAAATATTATCTATGGAACAGCATCGGTGATATATGGTAGCGATGCACTCGGCGGAGTTATACATTATTTTACAAAAAAACCAGAACTCGCCGTGAATAATACATATCCAATAATAAAATTTAATTCATACGATAGATTTATTACAGCAAGCTCTTCCTATGTTAGACATGCTGATTTTAGTATAGGATATAAACATATTGGTTCGCTGACAAGTGTAACTTATAGTAAATTCGGAGACCTAAAAATTGGAAAGAATAGAACATTCTCTGGCGATAATAATAACTGGGGACTAAATAAATATTACTCCAAACAAATAAACGAAGAAGATTCGACTGTGAAAAATAAAGACCCATTAGTTCAAAAAAAAACAGCTTATACACAATATGATTTCTTACAAAAAATAAGATATTCTCCAATTAAACAAATTGATTTTGTTGCAAATATTCAATACTCAACTTCAAATAATATCAATAGATATGATAATTTAACTTCCTTCTCTGGTGATAATCTAACTTATGCAGAATGGTTTTATGGCCCGCAAAACAGATTTTTATCTTCATTTGAATCTATTTTTAAACCGATAAATAATCCTTTGTTTACAAATATGAAATCAATTATTGCTTTTCAACAAATAGAAGAAAGTCGGCATTCAAGGAAATTCGGAAAAACGGATATTTTAAGACAAACAGAGAACCTTAATATTTACAGTTTTAATTTAGATTTCTTAAAAATTATAGACCTTAGTAGATTAAACTATGGAATAGAAGTCTATCACAACGATGTTAAATCAAAGGCTTATTACGAAAATATTTATACAAATGAACAATCAATTGCACAAACAAGATATCCAGATGGAGGTAGTTTAATGACAACAACAGCAGCTTATGTAAATTTTAAATTTATGTTTAACGAGATGAATATTTTAACATTCGGTGCAAGATACAGTTATATAAAATTAAATTCAAAATTCAATAACGACCATGAATTAGTTCAATTACCATTTTCTTCGGTAGATATATCATCAGGCGCTCCAACTGGTAGCATTAGTTATATTTGGTTTCCTACATCAAAATGGCAATTAACGACAACTGCTTCAAGTGGATTTCGGTCTCCGAATGTTGATGATTTTGGAAAAATAAGAGCTAAAAAAGAATTGGTAACAGTTCCTTATGATGGTATAAAACCAGAGTACGCATACAATACAGAAATTAGTATAACAAGAAATGTTAATGAAAATTTCAGAATCAATGCAACAGCTTTTAATACTTGGTTAGATGATGCAATTGTTCGTTCATTTTATTCTCTTAACGATAATGACAGCCTTGAATACGATGGCGATAAGTATAGAATAATTACAAATAAAAATGCTGGTAAAGCTGTTGTAAGAGGGATTTCTGTTATTATAAATGGCAATTGGAAACTTGACTCTTTGTTTGGTTTTATGAAAGGTAATTTTAAATTGAAAAGTACTTTTAATTATATAAAAGGCAAAAATATAAGTGAAAATGTTCCTCTTGGTCATATTCCACCTTTTTATGGTCTTACTTCGATAGAATATAAAGAAAAAAAATTATCTCTCGGAGCTTCTATTGTTTACAATGGTCTAAAAAAAATAGAAGATATGTCGCCTTTTGGCGAAGACAACGATGAATACGGAAACGAAACAGGATTCCCAGCATGGTACACTTTAAATACAACTTTTGCTTATAGGTTTACAAGAAAAATTAGTTTAAGAATTGCTGTTGAGAATATTTTTGATGAACATTATAGAGCTTTTGCATCAGGAATAAGTGCGCCAGGGAGAAGTTTTATCCTAACTTTCAATATAAATATTTAAAAAAACTACAAAAAAAATTGTAGAAATATACTATTTTAATATACTAAAATATGAATAAAAATCAACTTTGGCAACCAACAGAAGACAAAAAAGAAAATTCGATGATGTCGCAATTTCTGTCAAAAATTGCAAAAAAATACAATCTTGCCGACAACAAATACAACACAATACATGAATTTAGCATACAAAATATTTCTATTTTTTGGGCTGAAATATGGGATTTTGTAAATATAAAATATTCCAAAAAATATGAAAATGTTGTTGATAATGCAAAAAAAATGCCAGATGCAAAATGGTTTTCGGGGGCGAGATTAAATTTTGCGGAAAATATGCTCAGAAGAAGAGACGACAAAAAAGCAATTATTTTTAGAGGTGAGACAAAAGTGAAAAAAGAATATACATACGGACAATTGTATCAGGAGGTGAAACGAGCAGCAGTTGCTTTGCAGGAAATAGGAATAAAAAAAAATGACCGCATTGCAGCATTTATGCCAAATATGCCAGAGACAATTATTATGATGCTTGCCGCAACATCGATAGGCGCAATATGGTCATCGTCGTCGCCTGATTTTGGAATTAAAGGAGTTTTAGACCGGTTCTCTCAAATAAAACCCAAAATAATACTTGCCGCAGATGGTTATTATTACAAAGGAAAAGCCTTTGACTCTCAAAAAAAACTCATCGGAATACTTAAAAATTTGCCATCGGTTGAAAATGTTATTATGGTAGATTACACTGGTAATTTGAAAATAAACGAAATTACAAAAGGAAAAACTTGGAAAGACTTCGCAAAACCAACAGAAAAAGAACTTGTCTTCGAGCAATTACCGTTTATGCATCCTTTGTATATAATGTATTCTTCTGGCACAACAGGACTTCCAAAAAGCATTGTGCATTCGGCAGGAGGAACTTTAATACAGCATCTTAAAGAACTTATCCTGCACTGTAATATAAGCTCTGATGACACAATATTTTATTTTACAACATGCGGTTGGATGATGTGGAATTGGTTTATTAGCGCTCTTGCGACTGGTTCAACACTTGTGTTATACGATGGGAATCCGTTTTATCCAGAACCAGATGCGCTGTTAAAGATGGCTGACAAACTTAATATTAATTTTTTTGGTACAAGTGCAAAATATATAGCTTCGCTTGCGGCGGCAAATGTTATTCCTAAAAATATATCTAAATTTGAAAATCTAAAAGTAATAGCCTCAACTGGCTCGCCGCTTACTGATGAGAGTTTCGAATATGTTTATAGGAATTGGAAAGAAGATGTTCAGTTGTCGTCAATTGCAGGCGGGACAGATATTATATCATGTTTTATGCTTGGAAATCCAGTATTGCCAGTAATAAAAGGCGAGATACAATGCAAAGGACTTGGAATGGATGTGGATTGTTTCGATGATTCAGGAAATTCTTTAATAGAAAAACAAGGTGAATTGGTTTGTAAATCTGCTTTTCCTTCTATGCCAATATATTTTTGGAACGATAAAAATAACGAAAAATATAAAAAAGCATATTTTGATGTTTATAAAAACGTTTGGCATCACGGAGATTATATTAGGATAAACAAAAGTGGTGGAATTATTATCTCTGGAAGGTCTGATGCGACATTAAACCCACAGGGAGTTCGAATAGGGACTTCTGAAATTTATAGAGTTGTTGAGAATATTCCAGAAATAAACGATTCTGTTGTTAGTGTAAAAAAAGAAAATGGAGACGAAATAATAGTTCTTTTTGTTAAAATGAACGAAAATTATAAATTATCGGAAGAACTTATTGCAAAAATAAAACTTAATATCAAAAATAACTGCACGCCGAGACACGTCCCAGCAATAATAAAACAAGTTCCTGATATTCCGTACACAATAAACGGTAAGAAGGTCGAGCTTGCAGTCAAGAAAATAATTCAAGGTCTTGAAGTAAAAAACAAAGATGCACTTGCAAATCCAGAATGTTTGAAGTTTTTTAATATATAATATCAGGTTGTAGAATAACAGGACAAACGCATCAAAACAGTGCTTTAAAAACATAACATATTGATAATAAAGTATGATTTATTTTTGATGCGTCTGCCATAACAATTTATACAAATATTAATTAAATAAACAAATTAAAAATGATATTGTCCCTATTTTTTTCGATTTATTAATTATCTTGACATTTTTCTACACTTTGTTGATGAGATAGAATGAAATTTAGTAATAATAATTTTCGGCGCGTTGCTTGAAAATGATTAACACTAAATCCCATTCTTTTTGATTAGTATAAAGAGAAAAGAAATTTATCAAAACACTTGACAGACAGAAAGATAGGAACAATAACATTGCACTTGAAAAAACTTCGCTATAGCTCGCTTTTCAAGTGCAGTACCGATAGCGGTAACTAAAAATAACTTAATGTAACATAAAAAAAATGAGACAACAAAACGAAAAATCAAAGACCAATTTCTTATAGAATTTGGAAAAAATGTAAGAAGAATAAGGAAAAAGAAAAAATTGTCTCAAATAGATTTAGCTATGCGTATAAATGGAGATGATAATAAAATTGGAAGAATAGAAAGAGGTGAATATAATTTCAAAGTTGCATCATTATTAGTTATAGCACAGGTACTTGATGTTGAAGTAACTGAATTATTCGAAATAAAAGAAATAAATTTCTTAAAAAATAACATTTTAGAATACATTGATAATGTGAAACTTACAAAAATAAAATAAAAATACTGCATGTATGCCGTTTTTTGTTCCAAAATTTGTTTCTATTATTGCATTGTGATAAAAACAACAAATATTTTTATCCTTAACTTATCAAATCTTATAATATATAAAAATATGTCAGCAGAGACTTAAATACAAAACGTAATCTATATGCTAAGTCATAGTAAATTACAGGGAGTTATGTTTTTCTTTCTATAAGCAAAATAAAACACTTACCCCTTGCATATTTCAGTATTCAACAATGGATAAGCTAATTAAATAAATTTAATCAAACAAAGTAATGAAAAAATATTTTTTGTTTTAGCATTCGTTTTTGGGATGTTATTTTCAAGCACAAGTTTTGCAGCAACAGTAAATGATATTGATGCAAATAATAATCAAATAGTTTCAACAGAAATTGTAGATATTGATAATAACTCGGTAAAAGACACAAAAGAAGTAGCCCAAGATGGTGGGATAGTGATAATTATATTTGAAGATGGAACAGTTATCATTATTATTTATGAATAGCACAATATAAATTTTGAAATACTTATTCAACTATTGGCTAAGTGTTTCTTTTATTAAACAATCTAATAAAATGAGAAAAATATTTTTATTTGCAATAATGGCACAGTTTTTTTTGCTTCATAGAGCAACGGACAAATTCTTAAAGTTGAATATTCAGAAAAAATGGATATTAGTGAACAATTGAAAGGTATAGATGACCCTGCAATCAGGCAAATTGTGATGCAAAAAGTAGGAAAAGCAAAAACCTATGAATTAATTAACCAAGCGGGTATATCAATTTATCAAAAAGTTGAAAATAAAGAATTAGAGCTTGAAAGTAATGTTCAGGTCATAGGAAACGGAGACATAGTTTATATTAATCAGGAGAAAAATGAATTTATAAAACAGACAAGTTTTTTAAACAGAAACTTTTTAATTAAAGATAAAATAATCATACATCTTTCTTAAATAATATCTGCGCATGGTAGGTGTTTTTACCTACCATTTATACATAAACACAGATTCAATATTGTTCGGAACACAGTACAAGCACAAGGATAATTAAATATGATTTGTTTTTGATGTGTTTGTCCTAATTTCTGGTTGTTAATTTTTCACCAAGTTCAAAACATTTCTTAATTACTTGTTTGTTTGTTATGTTATCATTTTCTGATAAGAAAGAAGGTATTTTAAGTTTTTTATATAAACTATTCAATTCTTCGCTTGTCTTTTCAATTTGTTTTGCCATTGCAACTCTCGTTGCTTTTATTACGTGTAATTTATTTTCCGACCCAAGAATTTCCGTTATATATTCAAAAAGTTCGACAACTTGTTTTGCTTCTATATCATCTGGCGAACCCATAGATAGAATAAGAACAAAATCTTTTTTCCATTCTTGCCAAGGTGTATGAATAAGTCCTGTTTCAGTTATTCTTACATTAACAAATGAACGAAAGCGGTCTATAATTTTCTTTAAAGATGCCGTTAAATGATGAAAATATATTGGCGATGCAATAACAATAATATCTGAATTTAATATACTTTCGCTTAATCCTCTCCACTGGTCATCTTTTATCGAACACTTTTTTATAATATTACATCGCAAACATCCAGCACAATATTTAATTTTTATTTTATATGGATCTATAATTTCGTATAAATCTGTATTTTGTTTTGCACCTTTTATAAAATGCTCTAACAATATTGTACTATTTCCGCGCGGACGAGGACTTCCTGTAAATGCTAAAATTTTTTTCATAAGTATTTTATTTAAAAAAAAGAACTTGCAAATGTATATGTTTTTATTATAAGAGGACTGAATAAATAAAAAATATAATTAAAATCTTTTTTTTGCGTTATATATAATTATAAATTAAATTAAATAAAAAATGAAAAAGATATTTTTAACTGTAATTTTTATTTCTGTTTTACTTGTTTCTGGACAGGTATATTCACAATCTTTGAAATGGTATGATTGGCAGGACGGGTATGAGAAAGCAATTGATGAGAAAAAAATAATGCTTGTTGATGTTTATACAGACTGGTGTTACTGGTGTAAGGTAATGGATAAAGAGACATACTCAAAACAGGAAGTTATTGACCTTATAGAAGCTGATTTTGTACCTATAAAAATAAATCCTGAAAAAGGTGGGACTTATAAATTTAATGGTAAAAATTATTCAGGCAAAGAATTGAAAAATAAATTAGCCAAAAATAATTTCAGAGGTTATCCTTCAACTTTTTTTGTACTTCCAAAAAATAAAAAAAGCTATCCTGAGGTAGGTTTTAAAAAAGTTCCTGAATTTGTAACTATTCTAAAAAAATATTCAAAAATGAGATAAATTAAATCCTGTTGTTAAAATTAATTTTATTATTTACTATAAATTCTGGCTTTATTCTAAGTTTTAATTTTGAAATAAAATAATTGAAATATAAGCAACTGTGATTTTTCCCAAAAGATGAATTGTTATAATTTTAGGCTTATTTACACAAAATTGGACAATAAATTACTGTCGGCATAGCTTTAAGAGCCACACCGACAGTTTTGATATAATAAATAGATTAGTAAATTACGAATTATAAATTATGAATTATGAATTGGTTTACACCTGATAATAAGTATTTTACAAAAAACAAATCATAAGTTATTTTTTTACAAATTTAACTGTTCTCATTTTAGTTTCTGTTTTGATTTTAGCAAAATAAATACCATTTGGCAAATTTGAAACATCTGCTCTAAGATTATTTTCCCCTGATATTTCTATTCTTTTAAGTTCCTGTCCAGTTACACTAACAATACTTATTTTAGCATCAACTTGCGAGCCGAAATCAATATTTAATTCATCGTTTACAGGATTCGGATATATAGAATATTGTATAATATTTTTATCAATATCTTCTGTGCTTGATGGGTTTGCAATAGGAACAGCATAAGCTTTTCTTATAATACCCTCATAAACAGTATTTTTTACTTCGAGTTCTCTTATTTCAATTTCCATTTCAAAAGTACTTGCACAATCACCAATTCCTGATGTTAATGAAATAAGATAAATACCTGTTTCGTCATATTCGTGTATCGGATTTTGTTCTGTGCTTTCGCCTCCATCACCAAATGTCCAGTTCCAATAATCTGGGTCTGGTATTGATAGGTCATAAAATTGAACATTAAGACTTGTGGAATCAAAACTTGGAAAGAAAAATGCTTGACAATCGCCCCAATTACCCCAGTCTTCGATATAAACAACTTCGTAAAAAGTATTCGAACAGTCACCTGCAAAAATTGTTAATGAAACCATATATTCACCGTCTTCAGAATAAGTATGCGAAGGGTTTTGCTCTGCACTTCCATTTCCATCACCAAAATCCCATTGCCAAGAATCAATATTACTGTTTCCACTTCCCCAAGAGAAATCAACAAAATCAGCAGTCAAATAATTATCCCAATTATATTCTGTAAAAAACATTGCTTGGCACTCATCTGGATACCAAGTATTTTCACCTACCCAAATAGGATATTCAATTGTACTTGTACAAATATCACCGCTTTCAATTGTCAGACTTACATTATATTCACCTTCCTGTGCATAAACATGTTCTGGATATTGTTCGTTACTTGAGTTTCCGTCTCCAAAGTTCCAATTCCAAGAAGTAACACCAATTTCGCTCCATGACATATCCACAAAATACGCTTTGTTTGTATCTATTGAATCAATATAATAGTAAAAATCCGCAAAACAACGTTCAAAATTTATAGTATCATTATACAGAAAGACAAAATCTTCATAAATCATTTCACCGCATTCATCATTACTTGCCGTAAGTGTTACATTATATTCTCCTGTTGTTTCGTATTCATGTGTCGGCGATGCCCCGTTACCAATTGTTCCGTCTCCAAAATCCCAAGTATAAACTGTCTCCTCTGATGGAGGGTCTACAAAAGAGTTAAAGTTAATCAAAAAAGGATTTGTAAAATCATAATCATAATAAAAAAAAGCGAAACAATCAGAATTACTAGCTTCACAAATAGTAAAATCAACCTGCTGACTTCCAGCTTCAGAAGTTTGAACAATCTCTGAATAAAATTGATTACACTCCCACGAATATACATCAATAAAAATCACCTGTCCACCATCTAATTCAAAATCAACACTATAATAACCATCTTCGTCAGTTAATACAAAAGTTGTATCACTTCCAGCAGGCTCTCCAACCCTAAAAAAAACTCCCTGCTCAGCAACAGGTTCACCATCTGTATTGGTAATGTAACCAAATACCGTGAAATTATAAGCATAACTAAACATTATACTTAACAAAAAAACTATACTTATAATATACTTTTTCATAATAATAAAATTAGTTAAATATTAATAAAAAATTACACAGCAAAAATACATACTCTCTGCATATACGCAAATATGTAAAAAACTAAAATTTATAAGTAAAATACGTAATTAAGAAATATTTAATGAAAAATTCTACTTATATCACTTTTAAAACAAAAAAACAAATTCTGATTATCTAAATAATCAGAATTTGTTTTTATTTATGTTATATTCTCTTTTTGGTCTATCGTGTCCTCTTATTACTATTCTTATTTGTTGCTTTTGTACTTCTATTACTATCACTGTTTCGCTTTGTAGTTCCAGTATTTCTGTTACTGTTTGTGTTTCGAGTTGTTGCTTTTGTACTTCTATCACTATTACTGTTTCGCTTTGTAGTTCCAGTATTTCTGTTACTGTTTGTGTTTCGAGTTGTT
>JAOZMB010000034.1:0-6836 GCA_029934515.1 Bacteroidales bacterium | reverse complement strand
GCTTTTGTACTTCTATTACTATCACTATTTCGCTTTGTAGTTCCGGTATTTCTGTTACTGTTATTTGTACGAGTTGTTGCTTTTGTACTTCTATCACTATTACTGTTTCGCTTTGTAGTTCTGGTATTTCTGTTACTGTTATTTGTACGAGTTGTTGTTCCAGTATTTCTGTTACTGTTATTTGTACGAGTTGTTGTTCCGGTATTTCTGTTACTGTTATTTGTACGAGTTGTTGTTCCGGTATTTCTGTTACTGTTTTTGTTTCGTGTCGTTGTTCCAGCTCTATTGTTTCTGTTACTATTTGTAGAACTTCTGTTCACAGTTGTTCTATTATGCGTGTTTGTATTTCTGTGTACTGTGTGTCTATGTATGTTTCTTGCTGGTTTTTTTACAACATAAGTTGAAGTTCGAGGTTTATAAGTATTATAATAAGGATGATTTATTGCTCTATATTTTGTATAAACAAATCCTCCGTGATTTGCATAATAAGATGTTCTTTTGTAATATGTTTCGTAAACCACAGGACTGTGTCTATGCCATCTTTGTGGATAATGACTCCATCTCCAAGGTGAATGATATACAACATATCTGGGTGCAAATAAAGTTTCCCAAATAGACCATCTGTAAATATTTGAATGAACATGAACAGGCGGGTCTACATAATAATTATTTCCGTAAAGAACAACATTACCTTCGCACTGAATTCTTATTCTGTTGTTTGATTCTCTTTCAATATTTAAAACTGCAACATCTTGCGACTGGTTGTCGCCAAGCAATGCCTGTAAAATAACAAGTCTATGATTACCGTCAACCTCTTCTACTACCCTTATGTAATCAATATAACCGTCATTATTTATATCAAGATTATTAATTCCATTTGGTTCGTTTAATTTTTGTTCGAATCCTTCCAAGTTGATTGATTCTTTAAATACAGTCATAACTGCACTTAAATCTAAATCCTCGCCATGCGATGTAAGTGGCGACAAATAAACTGTCTCATTATACTGTGAAAATAAATTTAATGGGTTCAAAATAAAAACACAGAGTACAAACATTAATATATTTAACTTTTTCATTTTATTTAATTTTTATTTAATAATTTTTATAATTAGATGCCAAAAGAAACAAAATCCACAAAATAAAAAAGTAAATTTTAGTTTTTTTCTAATGATTAAAGATTTCTTTCATTTTATTTTACTAAAAAACAGATAACATATTTTAATATTTAAGAAGTAACTTTTTTGCTAATTTTTGCACTTTTTCGTTCTTATCATTTTCTGATAAATCTTTTAATAATTTTTTATATTCTGGAAATAGTTTATTTTTATTTTTAATATTCAATAATTTTAAAGCTCTCAATCTGATGTACCAATATTCATGTTTCATCATTTTCAAGAAAGCTGCTTTAACAGTTTGTTCTGCTGAATATTTTTTTAGATAATCAAAGGCTTCTTCTTTATCGGCAAACAGTGGAGCGTTTTCAAGTTGAAAAATATATTCTTTTGTTGTTTTATTTTCTATTTTTTTGCAAAGAAGCATTTTGTCTGCATCAAAATTTATAAGTTCTGGTTTTTTATCAAATTCAAACGAAAAGACTTCTTCTTGTTCATCAAGAACAACTTTTTTTCTAACAACTTTATTATCAGTATAAAAATCAATATTTACAGGAATTTTGTATGCTGGATTTTTCGATAAATCTTGTGTTTGTTTTACAGTAACTGAGGCAAGTTTATTATTTTTGTTGTATTTGTATTCTATTTCCAATTTCGGATATCCTTTATTTAAGAACCATTGATTAAAAAACCAGTTCAAATCTTGTCCAGTAATATCTTCGAATGCGAGTCTTAAATCATGTATCTCGGCAGTGTTAAATTTGTTTCTTTTCAAATACAGTTCCAAAGCATCAAAAAAAGCATCATCGCCAACGGTGTAACGCAACATGTGAAGTATTGTGCTACCTTTCTGATAAGAATGCATATCGAACATATTGTCTCTATGTTTATGATAAAAACGAATCAAATTTTCGTTTTTATAGAATGATTCGAACATATATTGTGAACGGTCTGTTTGCAAATGCTTATCAGCTTCGAATCTACCGTACTCATGCTCGAACCATAGATATTCGCAATAAGTTGCAAAAGATTCATTTAGTGGCAGATTAGCCCACGACTCACAGGTAACCAAATCACCAAACCAGTGATGAGACAATTCATGAGCTACAATAGATTCGTTATTAATACGCTGTTCCTCGTTTCTAAAATTCAAAACGTAACTGCCAAAAACAGAGGCACTTGTATTTTCCATAGCACCAGATATAAAATCATCGACAACAACTTGATGATACTTATCCCAGGGATAATCAAAATCAAATTTATCTGAAAAAAAATCCATCATTTTATATGTCTTTCCAAATACTTGTTTTGCTTTTTCTGTATCTTTTGGTTTAACATAAACAAAAATCGGTAATTCGCGCCAATGGTTTTCTATTATTTCAAATTTTCCTACTGTAAGCATAGCAAGATACGGAGCATGAGGTTTATCCTGTTTCCAACGGTCTGTTCTTGTTCCGTCATCATTTAGAATACTGCTATGCAGAACACCATTTGAGAGTGTTTTGAACTCGTTTTTTACGGTTATATGAATATCCTGTGTCATTTTTTGATTCGGAGCGTCTATGGTCGGAAACCAGCAAGAGTTGGATTGAGTTTCGCCCTGTGTCCATATTTGTGGGTCATTGGAATCTGGATTAATAAAATATAAACCTCTGTCATCTTTTATAGCCCAGAAACCGTTTTTTTTAAGTTCAGAAGGTTTTGCTGTATATTCAATATATATTGTATATTTTTCATTTCTGTTATATTTTTTATCTAAATTTATTTTAATTATTTTTCCGTTATATTTATAATCTATTGGGGTTCGTTTATTGTCTGCAAGTTCGATTTTATGAATATCAAAACCTCGTGCATCAAGCTCAAGTGTATCTGTTGGATAATAATGTGGTTTTAATGTTATATTTGCTTTAGCGAATGCATATTGTTTTTCGTAATCAAAACTAAGATATAGTTCTGTATGAATTAGGTCATTAAATTTTGTTCGGCTTGCTTGATAATTTTTTATTGATTCAAATTTATGGTCAAATGATTCGGAGGTATGAGTTATATAAATCGGCGCAAGGGCAAAGGAATCTTCAAATATTTGAGTAGTATTTTTAGAAAAGCTCATTTCTTTTTTAACTTTGCATTCGCTAAAAATAATAACTGGTATTAGTAATAAAATAAAATGTTTTAGTTTCATTTTGAATTAAATTTTAGATAGTGTATTAATTAAGTAAGTAAATTACGAATTACGAATTGGTTTACCAACTGATAATAAATATTTTACAAAAAAACAAATCATAAGTTATTTTTTAACGATAACTAATGATATTTGTTTATTATAACCAGCAATAAGATATTTTATTGTTACAAGATATGTTTTTTTATAAATTGCAAATTTCTTTGCAGTCCTTTAAATTTAGTTCTTTTTACGGCTGATTTTCTAAAAATTTCTTTAAATATATTTTCATTAATATTGTGCCATTCTGTCTCTGACATTTCTATAATAGATTGGTGTGGAAAGAGAGCATTGTCGTTGTGTAAAACTGGTTTTTTGTTGTGTGGACAAACATCTTGACAAATATCACAACCAAAAATACGATTCTTGAATTTCCCTTTTAGTGTTTCTGGAATTTTACCTTTCATTTCTATTGTAAGATACGAAATACATTTTCCAGAATCTATATTATAAGGTTTGGTAATTGCTCCTGTTGGACATGCTTCTATACAACGTTTACAATTACCACAAAAATTTTTTACTGGTATGTCGTAGTCTAATTCCAAATCGATTATCAATTCGCCGATAAAGAAAAACGAACCTCTTTTTGTAATAAGATTTGAATTTTTACCTATCCAACCAAGTCCAGAAAGCTCAGCCCATTTCTTCTCTAATACAGGTGCGGAGTCGGAAAAAAATCTCCCATTAATTTTAATAATTTCATTGTTTATGTAGTCAAAAAGTTTTTTGAGTTTATTTTTTACAATATAGTGATAATCTTTTCCATAAGCATATTTTGAAATAACAGGTGCATTTTTATCTTTTTGCAACACATGTGGGAAGTAAGGATACAATAATGAAATAACAGATTTTGCACCTACAACAAGTTTGCGCGGGTCTAATCTTTTCTCAAAATAATTTTCCATATATTGCATTTTGGCGTGTCGTTTTTCTTTCAAATAATTTTCAAGGTTCTGTGCTTCTTCTTCCAAAAAACGAGCTTCTGAAATCCCACATGCAAAAAAACCAAGACGTTTTGCCTCTGTTTTTATTTGTTTTGCGTACTCTTGTTTATACATAAAAAATTGTATATTTTACAAAAACCCAAGTTCTAATTTTGCTTCATCAGACATCATAGATTTGTCCCAAGGTGGGTCAAAAACTAATATAACATCGACTCTTTTTGTTCCTTCAATTGCGCTTACTTTATCTTTTACTTCCTGCAAAATACTGTCTGCTATCGGACAATTAGGAGCCGTGAGAGTCATTGTTATTTCAACATTGTCATAATCATCTACATCAATATCATAAATAAGTCCAAGGTCATAAAGATTAACTGGAACTTCTGGGTCATAAATTGATTTTATTACATTAAATATTTCTGTTTCAAGTTGTAATATATCTTTTATCATTAAAATTTTGTTTATTAAAATTAAAAAAAAATTAATTTTTATATGCTACTGCATAAGCATTTATTTTTTTTATCATCGAAACAAGTCCGTTAGCTCTTGTTGGGGAGAGGTTCTCGCGCAGACCGATTTTATCTATAAAGAACAGTTTTGTTTTCAGAATTTCTTCGGGTGTACGGTTTGAAAGAACTTTTATCAGAAGTGCAATTATTCCTTTTGTAATAATTGCATCGCTGTCCGCTGTAAAAATTATTTTTCCATTAATATATTTTGCATCTAACCAGACTCTTGACTGGCATCCAGGTATTTGATTTAATGGTATTTTATATTTATTATCGAAATGTGCAAGCTCATCGCTGAGTTCTATAATGTATTCATACTTGTCCATGTAGTTATCGAAGATTGCAAAATCTTCAATTATTTCATCTTGCATCTCTTGTATTGTCATGTTTTACAAATTTTATTTTTGTTGAAAATTTTAACTTTATCAAAGTTTTATTAGAAGCAATATTACAAACTTACAAATGTTTGTTTTATAAAAAAAATTAAATTTATACTGTTTTAAGAAATTGTTCATGAGAACATTCTAACAACTCTTAATAAACCTCTGTACAAAGCATCGATTTCTTCTTTTGTATTATAAAAAGAAAGACTCGCCCGGACGGTTCCTGTTATTCCGTATTGTTTCATTGCTGGTTCGGCGCAGTGAGTTCCTGTTCTTACTGCTATACCAAGTTTGTCGAGAATAGCACCTGTATCGTAATGATGAATGCCTTTGAGTAGAAATGAAATAGCTGATGATTTTTTCTTGGCTGTTCCTATTATTTTTATATTCGGAATTTTTGACAGTTGTGTTTCAGCATATTTAAGCAATTGGGTTTCGTATTTTGATATATTTTCCAGACCAATTGAATTTATATAATTCATAGCTTCACCAAGACTTGCCGCAGCAACATAATTTGATGTTCCAGCTTCAAATTTCAAAGGCAAATCTGCATAAACTGTTTTACGAAAACTTACTGTTTTAATCATATCGCCACCGCCCTGATATGGAGGCATTTGTTCGAGCAAATTTTCTTTTCCGTAGAGAACACCTATACCTGTTTCAGCATAAATTTTATGACCAGAAAAAGCATAAAAATCACAGCCAATATCAAGAACATCAGTTTTTATATGTTGTATGCCTTGTGCGCCGTCTATCAAAACATAAGAACCTACTTTGTGTGCCGATTCTGTAATTTTTTTTATCGGGTGTACAGTACCAAAAGCATTTGAAACATGAGCAATAGCAACAAGTTTTGTTTTTTTTGTTAATAATTTTTCGTACTCTTCAAAAATTATTTCGCTTTTATCGTTCACTGGAATAACCTTTAATTTTGCAGATTTACGTTCACACAACATTTGCCAAGGTACTATGTTTGAGTGATGTTCGGTTTGACAAACAAGTATTTCATCATCGCGTTCAACAAATCTTTCTCCAAATGAAAAAGCAACAAGATTTATCGCATCAGTTGTACCTTTAGTAAAAATTATTTCATTTATACTTTTGGCATTAAGATATTTCCTAACAGTTTCACGTGCCTTTTCGTATTCTTCTGTCGATTTTCCACTTAAATAATGTACAGCCCTATGGATATTCGAATTAAATTTATAATAAAAACTGTTTATCTTATCAATAACAATATTTGGCTTCTGTGTTGTAGCACCGTTGTCAAGATAAATTAGAGATTTACCATAAATTTCTTGATTTAATATCGGAAAATCATTCCGTATTTTTTGTATATCTAACATATATTAAATTTAAAAAAATGTAATTTTTTATGTTTTATAACATATTGTTTTTAAGTGTATTGTTATTTTTTTATCGCAAATGTATATTTTTTTTGTATGAATTAAAAATAAAAATATACATTTGCGCTTTATTTATTTATTTTTATAATACTAAAAAATAATTATGTAAAGTATTTTTTACATTAATTAATAGTGTATAAGAACCTTTTTAAATTAACAACTACTGAATTTAATAATAATACTTTTATCAAAAATAAATAATACTTGACTTTCAGTACTTAAATATTTTGATGCGTTTGCTCTAAAAAATCAGTGTTTAATCCG
>JAOZMB010000033.1 GCA_029934515.1 Bacteroidales bacterium | reverse complement strand
GGCTTAATAAACAATAAATCAAGAGCATAAATTAAAATAAAAAAAGCGAAAAAAACTATTTTTGGCGAAGGTATTGTAGTTTAGTAATCGTTAAAAAATAATTTTCTGATTTGTTTTTGTAAAATACTTATTACTATGTATAAACCAATTCGTAATTTACTTATTTGATTCGTTTAAATGGCATTCCTATTGAATTTTTTAAATTTTTGTATTCTTTTAGGTCGCATTTAACTGTTCCGTATCCAACGTTTAATCTTATTTTTACAGGAATAAAATTACCGTCATCCGAGAACCAAACTTGCAAGTCATCTTCTTTTTTAAAAGGAGTATCTTTATCGAGTACTGGTACAAATTTTAGGCATTGCATTTTTCCGAAATCTGTTCTAATTTTTTCTGTTTTCTTATATTTTATCTTTGCAATATAAAGTTTTTCAGAGAAGAAGGTTGTAATATTTATTTCTTCATTTTTTTTGAGTTCATTTTTGAAAATATATTTCCTTGCATAGTAAAATGCCGATAGAATATCAAGAGTTCCGGGTGGAACTTTATGCTCTCCTGTGTTTAAACTTATGACAGTGTTATCTTTCCTACGGAAGATTATTTCATTAAATTTTCTATATTTATTTTCGTTAATATCTCTAACTGCTCTGATTGGCATTCCAGTTGTTATATCTATATAGCTTTCGTATTTGTCGTTGATTTTTGCGAATCTTCTTGTTAAACCAGACGTTCTTGCAATTGCTTTTACATGATAATACCAATCATAAGCTATCTGTTCCATATCAATTCTCATCTCTGCATATCCAGCACTTACAAAAGAATATTTCAGTTTATATTTCAAATATTCACCTGGTTTATATGCTGTATTAATATAAGGAAAAGAGTCTTTGTTGGTATTCTGATTGTTCTGAGCAACAATTTCGTTCTGTACTATAAATAAAAATACAATTGTAATTATTTTAAAACTTCTCATTTTTTTGTTAATTATTGCTATCGTTCGCATTAGTGTAACTGTTATAGTGATTTTTTCTTTTTGAATATATTTAGTTCTCAATACTTAGAAAGTATGAATGCAAAATTAATAATTAAAAAACAAAGAAAAAAACTAATTAAGTAAATTACGAATCGTGGATAATTGAAGTTGAAGATAATAGTATAAACCAATTTGTAATTTCTTTATCAGAATATTTTATATTCGACTTTGTGTTTTGTCTCAAGTTCATTTATTAATTTTTCTGTTATATTAATTCTGTGTGAGCGTGAAAACATTTTAATCCAGATTTTTGTTTCTGGTTCATATATCAAAAAAAGCAATTCTTTTGTTCCACTGTTATTTGAAACAAGTTCGTTAATATTGACAATAAAATTATCAGAGATACTGTTAATCGGCACTTTAACGGCAAGTGACCTTATCATTTTGTCTTTTATTTCGGATAATAAATTAATGTTTGTTACTTTAAATTCAAGCTCTTTTTCTGGATTACCAAAACGATGCTGAACCTTTCCGCCGAGAATAATTAAATAATTTACAGTAAAATAATTTTTAAATTTCAGATAATCTTTTCCAAACATTGTTATGCGATACGAACCAGAATAATCTTCTAATGTTATCGAGCCGTAAGGATTTCCTTTTTTTGTTGTTGCATGTTGTATTTCTTTTACAACTCCTGCAACTTTAAGCTCTTTGTTTTTAAGTGTATTTAGATTATTAAATTTTGATAGATTTACATTGCAATACGCTTTGATTTCCAATTTAAAATCATCAAGCGGATGTTCAGAAATATAAATACCAATAAGTTCTTTTTCTTTATTTAGTCTATCTAATTTATTCCATTCGGGAACGTTTGGGATTTGTGGTTTTTGTATTTTTACTTCATTATCACCACCAAAAATATTATGCTGAGAATCATCGCCATCGTTCTGAAATTTATTGCCATACCTTACACTTTCTTCAATAAAATTTATGCCACTTTTATTTATCTCTGCAAAGAACCAACTCCTTTTCATACCGCTTATATTATCTAATGCGCCAGCTATTACAAGCGATTCAATAGTTTTTTTTGTAACGGAAGATAAATTAATTCTTTCTACGAAATCAAAGAAATTTTTGAACTCGCCATTTTCATTTCGTTCTTTTATAATATCATTAACAGCACCCTGACCGACACCTTTAATTGCAACAAGTCCAAAACGAATTTGCTTTTTTTTATTTACATTAAATTTTGAATAACTTTCGTTTATTTCAGGACCGAGAACATTAAGTCCCATCCTTCGACATTCGTCCATGAATATTGTAATTTTTTTAATATCCGACAAATTTCGACTTAAAACAGCAGACATATATTCAGCTGGATAATTTGCTTTAAGATATGCTGTTTGGTAGGATACATAGGCATAACATGTTGAGTGCGACTTGTTAAAAGCGTATTGAGCAAAAGCTTCCCAGTCTTTCCAGATTTTTTCAATAATTTTTCTTTTGTGACCTTTTTTTTCAGCACCTTTGATAAACTTTCCTTTTAAATCGTTCATCATAGATATAATTTTCTTTCCCATAGCTTTTCGCAACGAGTCGGCTTGTCCTTTTGTGAAACCAGCGATTTTTTGAGAAAGTTGCATTACTTGTTCCTGATATACAGTAATTCCATATGTATTTTTTAAGAACTCTTCCATCTCTGGCAAATCGTATTTTATCTTTTCGCGACCATGTTTTCTTTCAATAAAGCTTGGAATGTATTCAATCGGACCAGGACGATAAAGAGCATTCATTGCTATTAAATCTTCGAACTGAGAAGGTTTTAGGCTTTTCAAATATTTTTTCATTCCGTCTGATTCAAATTGAAAAAGTGAGGTCGTTTCACCGTTTGAATACAATTTGTATGTATTTTTATCATCAAGAGGAATTTTATCAATGTCAATATCAATATTTCGCGATAATTTTACGTTCTCAACAGCATCTTTAATTATAGAAAGTGTTTTAAGACCAAGAAAATCCATTTTTAGAAGTCCTACATCTTCCACAACTTTTCCATCGTACTGGGTTACAAATAAATCTGAATCTTTTGCGATGCTTAATGGGACATAGTTTTCTAGGTCTTCTTTGCCAATAATTATTCCGCAAGCATGTACTCCTGTTTGTCTTACTGAGCCTTCCAGTATTTCGGCAAATTTAAGAGTATTTCTAATAAGTTCGTTGTTCGATTTTTTCTCTTGTTTTAGTTCTGGTACTTCTGACAATGCTTTTTTTAGTGATGCGCCTGGTTTATCGGGAATCATTTTTGCGAGTCGGTCTGCTTCTGAAAGAGGAAGTTTTAATACTCTTGCTACATCTTTGATTGATGATTTTGCAGCCATAGAACCAAAAGTAATAATATTTGCGACTCTTTTTTTTCCGTATTTATTAACAACCCAATTCATAATTTTTTCTCTTCCATCGTCATCAAAATCAATATCAATATCAGGCATAGAGACACGGTCAGGATTAAGAAAACGTTCAAAAAGTAAACCGTATCTTATAGGGTCAATATCAGTAATTTTAAGAGAATAAGCAACAACAGAACCAGCAGCCGAGCCTCGTCCAGGCCCAACAGAAACTCCCATTTCACGAGCCGCCTTAATAAAATCCCAAACAATAAGAAAATATCCAGGGAAACCCATTCCTATTATTGTGTCAAGTTCGAAATCTATTCTTTCTTTTATCCGATTATCTAATTCGTACCAACGTTCTTTTGCGCCTTGGTAGGTTATGTATCGTAAATATTCACCTTCATCGGAGAAACCATTCGGTAGTTCGAATTCAGGCATTACAGGTGGACTATTTATTTCGTATTCTTCTATTTTATTGGCGACTTCCATAGTGTTGGCAATTGCTTCTGGAAGGTCGGCAAACAATGCTTTCATTTCGTCTTGTGTCTTAAAATACTCAGCTCCCGAATATTGCATCCTCGTGGGGTCGTTGAGGTCTTTGCCAGTATTAAGTGCAATAAGAATATCATGAGCTTCGGCATCTTCTTTATTTATAAAATGTACATCGTTTGTAGCTATATATTTGATATTTAATTTTTGTGAAATTTTTAAAATAGCTTTGTTTACAATCTCCTGAAATTTAAAAGTTTTTTCGTCTCTTTTTTTATTGCCAGTTTTATGACGTTGCATTTCGAGATAAAAATCTTCGCCAAAAACTTTCTTGTATTTAGATGCTATCTTTTCGGCTCCATAAATATTGCCAGATAATATAGCTCGTGGAATAGAACCAGCAAGACAAGCAGAAGAAATAATTAAACCTTCGGAATATTTAAAAAGTAATTCATCATCTATTCTTGGTTTGTAATAATATCCTTCTGTATATCCGTAGGAAATAAGTTTCATTAAATTATGATAACCAGTTTTGTTTTTGGCAAGAATAATCAAATGATTACCGCTACGATCATCCTTAGTTTTCTTCAAAAAACGACTATTTCTTGCAACATAAACTTCACAACCAATAATCGGTTTAAGACCTTCTTTTTTT
This sequence comes from Bacteroidales bacterium, assembly GCA_029934515.1. Taxonomy (GTDB): domain Bacteria; phylum Bacteroidota; class Bacteroidia; order Bacteroidales; family JAADGE01; genus JAOZMB01. Next base: position 23,302 of record JAOZMB010000033.1, on the reverse strand, counting down.
GCTGTTTTATGAAATGTTTTTACGCCAAACATATTACCATGATCACTGATAGTAACAGTGTTCATTCCATCTAATTTTGCTTTTGCCATGAGTTTGGGAATGTTCGAGGCTCCATCGAGAATAGAGTATTGAGTATGCAAATGTAAATGCGTAAAATCAGCCATTTAAGAATTGATTATTAATTGTTTAACGATTTTTTTAATGTCGAATTATATATGATTCCGTGCCGGAAATGTAATAAAAAAAAATTGTACACAAAATAAATATTAATAAATTATTCGAAAAATACTGAACAATTTGATTAAAAATCGAAAAAAATAAACAACAATTAATATATAACAACCACAAAAATAACAATTTAATTAAAAAAAAATTGAATAATATAAAAACAAAAAAAATCTGATATTTTTTTTAAAAAGACAAAAAAAACATAATTTTGGACTTAATTTAAATATTAAACCCCAAAATTATTATTATACAGATTAAATACGAAATTTTGATAGAAATAAACAAATAATGATAATTAAATTTATAACAATTTTTTACGCATAAGCACTTTAATAATAAATGGCTCAAAATGTTTATTTATACAGTAAATTTTGTTTTCTTTGCTTACAATTTTTGTTCTCATAAGTGTGTCTATCATAACTTCTATTTTTTCACGGTCTAATTGCATTATAGAAATTGTTTTTTCTTTTGTCAGATTTTTATGTAAAATAAATTGAATCAGCAAATTTATCTTGTCATCGTCTAACAAATCAATTGAAATAAGAGAAGGAATTACTGGCTGTTTTATGTAAATAATATTATTTTTAAATTTTTCAATAAATGTATTTTTGGCATTTATTGCCGTTCCGATGTTTCCTGACGAGTAGTTAAATATTGAATCAAAAAATGCCGCAAGACGAAGACGTGAAATATTATCTTCATGTTTTTTGTTGAGTTTAAATTTTAATCCGCCTGCACGGTGCCTTTTAATAATTGCATTTTTAATCATTTCGGCATCAAAAGGCTCGCATTCAATTACTGAATTAAAACAGTGGTCAAATCTTTTGTATTTGTTTATAAAATTGTAAGTATGCGTGTTGCAGGCAAGCACAAAAAGATGCCTATTTCCGTATTTATAAATCAGTTTTATAATATAATCAACAATCCTAAATCCATTGTTAGTTCGTTTCCACCACAGTTCAAGGTCATCAATAAAAATAAATTGGCTGTGCGGTAGGTTTTGCAAAATACTGCTAATTTTATTATTTGTTCCGAATGCTTTTTTAAGTTCATTTTTAAATATTTTTAAATTTAAAGAGCCTTCTCGTGGCGGTCTTATTTTCACAAAATATTCACCATTAAAAAACATACTTGCGATTTGTCTTCCGAGTACTGTTTTTCCCGATTGTTTTTCGCCAATTATCATAATTCCTCCGCTATATTGTCCGCTATTAAATTCTGCAACAGCTTTTTTTGCTTGTCTAATTTCAGATTTTCTTGTAATTATTAGGTCTTCGCTTATAGAAAATTTACTATTAAAAAGATTTTGATACGATAGAGGAATTTTTTCTATTTCTGTTTCATTTGGCAAAGTTTGTTCAACTGTTTGTGAAATTTTTTGAACGATATTAATTTTTCTGTCTTCGCTTGTTAATTTTTCGGCAAGTAAAATACCGTTACTTTTTCTATAAATCATTTCGACAGGCAAATCAACAAGATATGAAAACATTTTTTCTTTATATTCCAAAATTCTTTTAAAAACACGATTTCTTTTACGTTTGCTTATAGCAGTTGATGTTTCCTTAGCCGTATGTATAATTGCGTAAGAATTAAGTTGTTCGTAAGTTTTTTCAGAATATATTTCTTGTTTTTTTTGGAAGTTTTCGATTTTTTTGATAATATCATTTTCAATATTAATAATTTTATTAAGTGTTTTGTTAATTAAATTATTTTGCTCGTCCTGAGAAGTTTCTAATATTGTTTCATTGTCGCTGTTTTCAAAATTAAAATTAAAAAGTCGTGCTGTGTCCTGTAATTTTTCAATCGCAAAAGTTATCTCTCTGTCAAGCGTATTTAGTTCTCTAAAAACATTTTCGTAAAATACTGTTTCTATTCTGTATGTCAAAATTTTACGATATTCAACAGTCTGAGTTTCAATATTAAAACCATAATCTGACGATGAACCAGCAGCTTCAATATGTTCGGGAACAGTAGAAAGGAATTGTCTAAAATCGGCAAATTGGATGGTAAAAATTTCACCGAGATGTAGTTTTTTATTTGGAAAATCAGATTGTAAACCGCTTTTTTTATTTTCATTAAGATATTTTTTTAGTCTCGATGTGATACTAATAAATTTTTGGCGAATACTTTCGTCAAGTATTTCATTTGTTTTGTAGCGATATTTTCTGAGCCTATTTTTTATATATAAAGAATATAGCTCTATATAATTTGAATTATTAATTAATTTTTCTGTGTTGTAACGTTCTTCTGGAATTTCTATTATTTCGGATAGAAATATTTTTTCGTTTTGTTTTATCTTATATTTTTGTTTTAATTTTCTAAAAGAAATAGGATTTTCAAGTTCTTTTGCGGTTTCATTTACAGCCAAACCAAGGTTGTTAAGTATTTGTTTTGATACAAAAGCGGTAAATTTATTAAATATACGAACAAAATTTTTATTAATTTCATTTCGTCCATTTACAAACACATCGTAATCAATATTCTTTGATTTTATTTGAGAATAAATAATTTTATCTGCATACAAAAAAGTCTTCTGAATTTCGGCAAAAATTTCATAAGTTAATATATTATATTCTTTTAAAAAATCAGAAAATTTTTGACCTAATTTATAATTAAAATAAAAATTAATAAGATTATTAACAGGTATTTTATGTTTTTTATTATTAATATTTATTATAAAAATATCTGGTATTTTTTCAATAAAAACTTTGCTCGCCAGATTAATTGTATTTATTCCTTCCGACAAAGTTTTTCGTTCGGGGACTAAATATTTTTCGTTTGTTTTTTCGGATAATTTTTTTATTTGAAATAGAAAACTACCATAAGATTTTGATGCAGATAATTTTTTTTTATAATTAGAATCATTTTTTTTGCTTTTTATAAGTTCTGTAAATACTTTTATTATCAGTGTTTTATAAGAATTTATTAAATCTTTTTGCAAAGTATAAGAGTCTTCAAAATTTTCGATAATAAATTTTTTGTAAATATTAAAAAATTTATCATAAACAGAACTTAACTGGTCTTTTATAAGTTCGTTTTTTATCAAAGGCATTGATGCTTTGTATTCTTGCAACTCTGTTTTTGTCTTTTTAGGACGAACATTTAGTTCTGTATCAATATTTTCAAAACTATCATTTGGATACAAAAAGAGCAGACTACTTTCTGATTTAAGTTTAATAATACTTTCTCTCAAAAAGCTGGCATCGTCCTGAGTATTTGAAAATACACGTTCTGGTATTCCGATAATTGTCAAATCTGTTTTGAACGATTCCGTTAGAATAATATCAAAATTATCTTGTTTTTTTATATAATTGTCAATTATTTTTACTGTTGCATGTATTCTATATTTATCAATTATTTGTATAATATTTCCGTATAATTTGCTTGATGCCGAGTTGTTTTCGTTGATTGTTAAAATTCTCAATTTTGCATCTCTTCTATTTGGATTTTGCAATATAAACCTTAAAAGGCTCAACGAAAAAGCTATGTATTTACCTTTTCCTTGCCACCAGAAATCAACTGTCCCGAAACTACCAACAGTTTTTTTATAATTATCCTTAAAAACTATTGTATTTAGATTTTCTCTTTTATTATTTTTTAATATATTAAGAAATTTTTCATTGCTTTTCACCATCATATTAAAATCAAGCAATACTGTGTTTGGTTCGATTCCTGAAAAACCATAAATTCCAGATATATTTTCAATACTTTCAAATATATTTTTACAATAAAATTCTTTTATAAAAATGTCATACGAAGCAATATTTACAGCATGTTTGTGTGTATCTTTTGTGGCTTGTGTTTGCAATTGTTCTTTGTGAATTTGTTGTATTTTATAGCTTGCTTCGGGTTTTTCATGTAATTTTATATTTGTAAGCATTCCAAGTTTTCCAGTAAATGTTTTAGCAAGGTTCTCAAAATTATTATAGTCTGTTTTTTCTGTCGAGAACATCAAAATATTTGGTCTCCAATTTCTTATAACTGTTTTATTGCGACTTAGTTTTATAATATTATTTTTGACAAGCGTTGCCGCGAAACTGTTCCAAGCATCTCCTCCGTCAAGCAATAATTGCCTCCTTTTCAGATAAAAAAACAATATACCAAGCACGAGAACAGCAGCGATAAGTGCAATAAAATCAAGCAAAATCATAACAATTATACTTGCTGTTGCACCGAGCAGACTTACAAATCTTGGTATTTTAAAATCTGGACGAAAATCGGAACTAGCCCAGCTTTCGATAAAACTTGCAAGATTAAGAAAAGCATAAGTTGTAATAAAAAACATTGAAACAATACGTGCAATAACATCAAGTTCACCTATTAAAATACCTATTTCTGCAATTATAAAAGTTAATAAAAGAGCATTTCTAGGTTCGTTTGATTTTCCGTATCCTTTTGCAAAAAATTTTGGAACAATTTTGTCTACCGCTGTTGCCTGCAAAATACGTGGTGCGCCGAGTATGCTACCCAAAGCAGACGAGAGTGTTGCACCCCAGATTCCTGCAATAACAAGTTCGGGGACAAGCGAAATTTTAAATAAAATATTTGGGTCGTTTATAAGTGCTTCATTATCTACTGTATATGTAAAAAATAAAGCAAGTCCTATGTATGAAACAAAACCAACACCAACTGCCGCCATAGCACCAATTGGCAATGATTTTTTTGGGTCTTTCAAGTCGCCAGACATGGAGACTCCAGCTTCAAAACCAGTAACAGCTGGGAAAAAAATTCCGAAAAGAATCATAAAAGGAGCCACATCTACAACAGGTTTCATAATTGGTTCGCTGGGCGTAAACTCGTGATTGCCAAAAAATATAGAAAGCAACGACAAAGCAATGGCAGCCATGATAAAATATTGAGATTTTATGGCAAGCGAAGTAGATATAAAAGTTACAGTTGTTACAAAAATAAGTATAATTGTTCCAGCTATACGGATTGAATTTTTTGTTATTTCAAAATTAAACCAGTTCAAAAAACTTTCTGCAAAACCTATCAAATACAAACTCACACTAAACGAGAGTCCAACAAAAAGAGCCAAACCAAGTGTTCCTCCTATTGGCAAACCAAGACTTCGCGAAATCATGTAGTAAGTTCCACCTGTTTTGACTTTTTTATCTGTCGCGATAGAGGCGACACTCAAACCAGTTGTTATTGAAATAATATGAGCTGTAATTATAATTCCTATTGTCATCAGAAGTCCTGCTTGTCCTATTATCCAAGGAAACCGAAGATACATAATCACACCAAGTATTGTTAAAATCGATGGTGTAAAAACTCCACCAAATGTTCCGAATTTCTTAGCTCGCGCCATAGTCTGTTTTTTTTGAAAATATTTTATTACTTGTCTATTTTTTACTTTACGTAAAATTCAAACGATACAATGCAAAATTATTTTTTATTATCATAATAAAAAAAATATTTTTAAATTCAAATATCATGTTTTTAAATTAATGAAATAAAAAAATAACACAAGTTTTTTCAAAAATTAGTGTCAAATAAATATAGAATTTATTTTCAATTATCAAATTGAAAAATCAAATTCTTAAAACCTAATCATATATGTTATTTTTTTTTAGATTTGCAATTTTTAATTTTTAATTTTATACAAATATTCAAACAATGAAGACAACATTATCAATAATATTTTTATTTTTTGTAACATTAACAGTAAACGCCCAGATGCTTGATGGTAAAGTGATTGAAGATATAAATGCAGAGAATACTGTTTCAGTTCCTTTTGTGAATGTTTTTTGGCTTGGCACAACAATAGCCACAACAACAGATGAAACAGGAGATTTTTCTATAAAGAAACCAAAAAAAGATGATTTGAGATTAGTTGTTTTCTGTGAAGGATATATCTCGGATACAATAACCGTAAATAATGACAAAGCAAGGATAATAATAACTTTACATTCTGTTACTAAAAAACTTGATGAGCTGGTAGTTCATGGCAAACATGATGCAACATCTATTAATACAACAGATATACAAAATTCGCAATCAATAACTTCCGATGGACTTGAACGGCTTGCTTGTTGTAGTTTGGCTGACAGTTTTGAAAATAATTCTGCTGTTGACGTAGGATATACCGATGCCGTTACAGGAGCAAAACAAATCCAAATGCTTGGACTTGCTGGAATTTACAGTCAAATTCTTATAGAAAATCAACCGTTTATAAGAGTTCTTTCTTCGATGTACGGTTTGAATTATGTACCTGGTCCTTGGCTTGATGCTATTAGTATTTCAAAAGGGACTTCATCTGTTTCGTATGGTTCGGAAAGTATTACTGGACAAATTAATATAGAAATAAAAAAACCAGAAAGTGATGAAAAATTATATATTGAATATTTTACAAACGATTATTTAAAACAAGAATTTAACCTAAATAGCTCGTTCAAAATCAATGACAAATTAAGTTCTATAATTTTGCTTCACGGTTCTACTGTTAAATTAAAAGTTGACCGTAATAATGATAAATTCCTTGATGTTCCGTTAAGCGATTTAATAATTGTTTCTAATAGATTTTTTTATAACAGCGGTAAGAAAATCAAAGGTCGTTTTGATTATGATTTTATTTATGAAGACCGTGTAGGTGGTCAAACGGATTTTAACAAAGATGATGATTTTTCAGACACAAATGACAGTTACGGTGTTGTTCTTAAAACCAAAAGGTTACAGGTTTCAGGAAAAATAGGTTCTGAAATCAATAATGAAAAAAACAGCAGTGTTGGTTTTCGTGGGAATTTTGTGTTTCACGAGCAGGATTCAAAATTTGGTTTGCGAAAATATGACCCTGTTCAGAAAAGTGTTTTTCTTACGGCTTTGTTTAATTCCGATATTTTTAACAAAAATAATAAAATCAGTACTGGTTTTAATTTTTGTTACGATAATTTAGAAGAGAATTTTATTGATAAAGTTTTATTAAAAGAAGAACATATAACAGGAGCTTTTGCAGAATATACTTTTAATGATAAAAAAAAATGGTCTGTAATTGCTGGTTTACGAGCCGATTACAACAATAATCATGGTTTTTTTTTAGTTCCTCGTTTTCATGCTAAATATACTTTTTTAGAAAATTCTGCTTTTCGTATATCTGCTGGTCGTGGTTTACGAAGTTCAAATGTTATTTCCGAACATACAGGATTGCTTGCTACTTCACGGGATTTTATTTTCTCGGAGTCTTTGGAATTGGAAGATGCGCTGAATTATGGTATTTCTTATACTCAAAAAATATTTTTTGGAAACAATAAAAAAATGACAATTAATTTGGATTTCTATCGCACCGACTTCCGTAACAAAGTTGTTATTGACCTTGAACAAAATACTGGTTCTGTTTTTTTCTACAATCTTAACGGCAAATCATTTTCAAACAGTTTCCAAACCGACATTATAATACACCCTTTTAAAGACTTTGATATTACATTTGCATATAGATTTAACGATGCTCAAACTACTGTAAACAACGAACTTATATCCAATCCGTTGGTCGCTGAACATAAATCACTTCTTGCTTTTCATTATTCGGTTTTTGAAGAGAAATGGAATTTTTCGTTCACCACACAATATAATGGTAAAAGTAGGTTGCCCAATACAAAAAATAATCCACAGGAATACATACTTCCTGAATATTCAAACGATTTTTTTATTTTTCATAGTCAAATAACAAGAAAGTTCAAAAAGATGGAATTTTATATAGGCGTTGAGAATATTACAAATTACAAGCAAAAAAATCCTATTTTAAGTTCTGATAATCCGTTCGGTGATTATTTCGATTCTTCTATTATTTATGCTCCAATATTAGGTCGTCAGTTCAATTTTGGTTTCCGTTTAATAATCAAATAAAATTGATTATTGATATGGCAGACGCATCAAAATATTTAAGTGCTGAAAATCAAGGAATTACTATTTCCAAAATAGTGAATTTTAAAAACATAACATATTTATAATCAAGTATGATTTATTTTTGATGCGTCTGTCCTACATGTGTAATACACCAATATAAGCTTTATTTTACTTTAAATTCCAAAGATGTATTTTCTTTTTTAGATGATTTAATATCAAGTGATTCTGTAACATATTTATCACCATCTTTTATACTTATTCTTGCTGTTGTTTTTCCTTTTTTTCCTTCGCTGACAGAACAAAATGTAATATTATTTGTTTTTCCATTTTTCAATTTCAGTTTGAGAATTTTTTTTGTTTTTGTTATTTCGTATCTATCAAGTACAAATTCATCATTAAATTTAATTGATACAATATCTTTATCACTTATTTCAAAATCCCATATTTCAATTGTCAAATCTCTTGTGTCTGTTTTAAATTTCCGGATATTATTTGTTTTACGTTTTTCAAATTTCCTATGTTCATATTCAAAATCATCAGGTTCATAAATTATTTTAATAATCGAATTTACTCCTTTTTCTGCTTCCAAAGCATTCCAGGCTTTTTGTTGTTTCTTTCCAATTCCGAAGATATTGAACAAAACTTTTTGAAAAAATGGCAGATTATCTGCATCTTTTTTTACGGCAATAATATTAATACCGGATGTGTTTATCCATTCAGTTCCAGTATTCAGAGCATGCAAAAATATATAATTATTTTTATCTTTTTTTATTTTAAAATCAATATTTTTCTTTCTTTTTTTTGCCATAATATTTTTTGCAAGAATTTTATCTGTTCCCGTAAAAATTCTTAATCTGTCCATATCATATTTATCGTGGTCTTTTATTTGCAATCTCAAATATTCTGAATTTACATAAACAGTATCAATAATAACAGATTTACCTTTTGCATATTTATAATTTTTCACAAATCTTAAAGTATCACTATCAATTATTTTAATTATTTCTTTTTTTTGTTTCTTTTTATAAAATGATGATGGCGAGTTTTTATCGAAAATAGACTTCATTACAGTCGAATCTGGAATGCCAGCGTAAATCATAAATTCGTCAATATAACCAGAATAATTAAAATCGTTGGAGGCATTTGTTCCGAAACGTATTATATCATTGTATTGAGGTTCGTTTATTTGCATTATAGTTGTAAACTCCTGAAATTTATTAATATCGTTTACTGATAGTTTTCCTGAACAGCGGTTGATAGAAAGCGCAATAAAATTCCATTCGTTGTAAATTATGCTGTCGCCAGTGAAAAAAGTTGTGTCTGTGTTTCCTTTATTATAATTCTCAAAATATATTTTATTGTCAATAATTCCGAGTTCGATATTTCTGATAATTTTATCTTTGTTTTTTTTGTATTGAGTAAATATTGTTTGTCGTTCGGAATTTTGAGGTTTTATTCTACAAATTATTGTAAAATTATTATACATTTCAACTCCATTTTTTGTTTCGCAATACGCTCCCTCAGGAATAAACAAAGCTTTTTTCTTAAAATCACTTTTTATTAATTTGGCATCATTAAATTTTTTAAGCAAAAGGAATTTATTAAGCCCAAACAAACCGTTTTCATCAAAATCCCAGTATGCTTTAAGTTCTCTGTTCAGTATAGTTTTTCTGTGTGTAAAAATATCATGACCATGAAAAAGAGGTTCTTTTTTCACAATTTTTTTATATTCAATATTGCTACTATCAGGGAATTGTTTGTTCGATATTTTTTTGATTTCATCAATAGACAATGCTCTGTTATGTATCATAATTTCATCAATAAGACCAAAAAAAGGAAACGCTTTATAAGGTCCTGCGCCGAAATAAATTTTGTCTTTACTTTGAGATTCTCTTATGTTGAACAAAAAATCTTTATCGCTATAAATCTCAGTGCTATCAATAAATAATTTTAAAGAACAACCATTGTAAGAGCATGTTAGATGTGTCCATTTATCAACTTTTATACTATCGGCTATACAGTATGGCGAGCTTTGTTCTTTTTTGTTGTTATCGCTAATTATGTAAAGCGTAACCAGACTACTGTCAAGAGATTTGTCATTTGAAATACCAATTTCAAGTGAACGTGTAATGTCATATTTTTCTTTTTTATATTGAAAAAACAAACAATGTGTTCCGTTTATTTTACTTGGTTTGAACCAGAAATTTATAGTAAAACTTCCGTATAGATTAAATCCAGATTTAACTTCGGCGCAATTATCTTTTTCCAATGAAATACATCTTCCTTTAATTCCGTCTTTATATTCGATTTCATTTTTCGAAGTTATCTCGAACATATTATTTCCTGTCCCAAAAATACTGTCTTTGTCGAAATTCCAATAAGCAACCAAACCTTCTAATAAACTGTTCTTTTCTTCTTGTGCAAAACAATTCACACCCAAAATTAATAATAATGATATTGTAATATATTTATACATTTTTTTATTTATTGAATAATTTGTTTTATCTTTTTTTGACCTAATTTTTTATTTTTGATATAAACCACATAATTCTATTATCGCCGTCATGTTTTAATTTCATTTCATATTGTGGTGTTTGTTTTCCGTCAGATTCTTTTGCATATTTATCCATTTTTTCTTTTGTATTTTTCAAAATACTATTCCATTTTGGAGCTCCGCTTATTTCGTAGCTACATTGATGTTTTATTTCATCAAAAAATATTTCTCCAAAATAACCACTTGTGCTGTCATTTGTGAATGACCATTCATGTGGACTGCAACTTGAAGTAATTAAGTAACCTTTATTTTTAAAATGTAATTTGTTGAAATTACCAACATTATTTCCGCTTGATAAATGTAAATATTTGTTTTCCAAAAAAACAGGTAATGTAGCAGGAAAAGAATCTTTATCAGCATTACAAGATTCAATAATTATTTGCTCAAATTTGCTACGTTTTTTTAATAATTTTTTAATAGTTTTCATTTTTATACCTTTTTCATCTTTGTTGTCATCTAAATTTCCCACAAGTAAATTAGGCCATCTGCTCTGACGATTTACACGGTAACCGTGTCCGAAATAATAAAATATAATAACATCGTTCTTTTGAACTCTAATTCTTTTTATATAATTTTCAATATATTCTTTTCGATACAATAAGTTCATATACAGTTTTGTTTTTAATACTATGTTATCTCCTTCTGTATATTTTTCATACATTTTTACTGTTTCTTTTGCGAGTACATCTGATTCATCGCTAAGTATTCCATCATTGGTAAAACACCCAATAAAATATACCTTTCTTATACCTTTTTTATGGTCTTCTTTTTCTTTTTTTCGTATTTTTTTTAATGTTTTTCGTGTTGCAACCATATCTACTTCTTCTATTAGTTCAAGAATTTTTCCACCGTTTTTATACATTGCATCGTCTAAATATTTTTCTATTTTTTTTCTTTTTTGTATAGCTTTGTCTATACTGTCTTCCATTGATATTATATTTTTTATTAATCTTTCTTCTTCTTTTTCCAAAAAAGCAATAGAATCACTATAATGACTAAATAAACCTTCTATACTAATATCTATATCAATACCTCTGTATTTATCGCCTTCTTCATAATTTTCAATTGCGTGTATGCTGTACGTATTTTCAATATTTAAATCAACTCTTTTGTTTCGTTCAATAGTTTTTTTCATATTATATTTAAAACAGTAAGCTCTCAAAAAAGCAAGGTCTCTGTTTGTAAAAATACTTCCTGTTAGAAAAGTAACAGTTGTATCGCCTCTATTATCATCTCTTCTTTGCAGATATGTATGGAATTCATCTAAAATGTCTTCTAAATCATCACCGTTGTAAGGTCTTATTGGTTTACCATACCCTTGTCCATCTGACATTCCTTTTATTTTGAATACAATTTTAATACTGTCGCTTTTACTGTTTTGTAATATCGACATTATAATTGCATTTGTTATTTTTGTAGTTTTTTTATCGCAGTATTTTGCTGTTACATAACCGTCTATTTCGATTCCTTTTATATCAGCAAATTTTACTCCTCTTCCTATTTTTTTATATCCAACAGTTGCAACATCGCTCAATTCACTCATCCGCCCGCCCTCTAAATTATCTGCAAGTTTATCTATTTCAGTCATACTTTTTTTTCTTATAGCTTCTTTATCTAATTTAATCCTATGTATAAAATTTTTTTTTCTTTCAAATTTTCTTTTTTTTCTTTTATTATCCATAATATCTTTTTCTTTTTTTTTAATATCTTCTTTCCATTTTCTAATGTTTTCATTAATTGTACTTAATTTATTTTTGAAATAATCAATAAGTGCCTTGCCTTGATATTTTATCAAAGTGTCAATATTTTTTTCTAATGGTGCCAAAGCAACAGTGTCTAAATATTTTTTGCTAATATTCTTTCTGCCAGCAATATTCCAGACCGATTCTATCATCTCGTCCTGCGCAAATTCGTAACCAAGACTGTCAATAAAATATGCCGCCATTATATAAGTCATTGCTTTTGCACTGTCCTCCTCAGTAACCTTTCCTCTGTTGAACAAATAGTTTATTCCTTCCAGATAATAATACATTTTACCATTATCTTTTAATATCTTTCGTTCTATATTTTTTCTTTCTTCTTTTGATTTGCCTTTGAACATTTTTTTATGAACATTGTATTTGTACTCACTTCCTAATATTCTGATATTACGTTTTCGTTTTAATGATTTAAAAATAGATTTAGTAATATGTGTTTTTGAATTAAATCTATGTTCTTTTAACTTTAAATTTATCATCCTATCAATCTCTGTCACAGTCAATGTGTCATCGCCTTGTCCAAAAATATTTGTAAATAAAATAAAACAAAACACAAATAATAATATTTTTTTCATCGTTTTTATATATTTATTAAAAAATTTGTTAATAATTATTTATTTTTAATAAATTTGCACCGCTAAATGTAAATAAAATTTTTAATAAAATGAAAAAAATATTATTATTAACAATAGTGTTCTTTATTTTTGGAAATATTTTTGCCCAAAGAGATAATATTTCAAAACTCTCAGAAGCTTTTGTATTTGCAGAAAATGGATATAAAAAAAAACGGTAATTACCTCAACTTTATTAAAGCGGCAGAGATACTTATTGATTTAAATATCAAAAAATTTGATGACAGAAATTTAACAATATTAAACGGAACGAAAAGTAAAATAGATTATTTTGATATTGACAAATTATTAATAAAAGCAAAAGAAGGTTTAGATAACCCACGAGCATTATTGGGTGGCAGAAAACAACATTTAAGAAAATATTATAAATTAATAGAAGAAAAAGAAAATATTAATTCTAATTCAACTTATGGTATTGAATACAGACCATACAGAATAGAAGCTGGTCGCCAAAAATTTGAAATCAGACATCTAAATTATAATAGAAAAAGAAAAATTGGAATTATGAAATGTGGCTCTTTTTCTGTTTACATATACAAAAATGGAAAGGAGATTCTCGATTTTCATAAAAGAAAAGATGTGAGAGTAATTATGTCTAAAAATGTTAATTATAAGATAATTATAGAAAATCATTCTAAAGAAGCTATTGATTTTGAATTAATTATTGATTAAATATACTATGAAAAAATTTTTCATATTATCATTTTTGCTGTTACTGTTTCTTTATTCTTTTAAACTGTATTCACAAAATTTGTTAGAATCTGGTTTTAAAATTACTGCCACTGAAAAAAATATAATTCAGGCAATTAACAATAATGATACAATTGATATTATATCTAAAGGCAAAGAATATTTGCCGACTGTTTACACTAACAAAAAAATTAGTGTGAAGGAGAAATATAAAATATACAAAAATATAATGCCACATATTTATGGCATTATTGACAGCATTGTTAATTTAACGCAGAGAAAATCTTATTTCAAAGGAATGTCTGATATTTATTTTAATTATATAAATATATGTTATACTCTTTATGATAAAACCAGAGATAAAAAATATAGTAAAGAAGCATTTACTTTTATTGAACAGTATAAAAATTTATCTTTGCTTGATAATAATAAACCGCAAAATATAGAACTAAAAAATATACCAACAGATAGTTTAATAAAAAGAGAAGCAAATTTGTATGCTAATACTTTTTTAATGGACGGTATGAATAATTATGGAAAACGTGATTCTTTTTACAATTTAACAAATAAATTTTATAAATCATTAGAAGAAGAATATCCAGAGTATTTCAAATTTAAACAAGCAATAAGGAAGTTCGATTTTACTGATTTACATAAAAATATCAAAAAAAACACACTTATTATTGAATTTATAAGAATAAACGAAGAATATTTCAGATTTGTTGTTAGCAAAGATAATATCTTATTTGATAAAATAAAAGCTAAGAGTTTTGATGTTGATAATGAAATTAATATTTTCATTAACTCTTTGCAAAGTGATAATTATTACGAGTTCTACAAAAGCAGTCATAAATTATATAACTTACTTTTTTCGGATATATTTCATATCTGTAAAAATAAAGAAATTATTGTTGTGCCTGATGGCGATATAAATTTTCTTCCTTTTGAGGCGTTGTTAAAAGATACATTGCAAAAAAAAAACAAAGACTATCAAAAGTTGAACTATTTAATAAAAAACGATTGTATTTTTTCTTACGAAATATCAGCAAAAAATTATATCAATAACCTTAAAAAAGATAATAAACATAATAATAAAAACAGTGATATTGATTTTTTTGCACCTATTTTTGAAAATTATAAAGAAACAGAATGTAAAGTATCAACGCTTATAAATACAAAATATTTTTCGGAAATTTTGACAGAAAAATACGAGTCTAATATTTTTCTTAACGAAGATGCTACATCAGAAATGTTCATAAAAAGACTACTGAGTAGAAGCAACATATTACATGTCGCAACACACAGCGAAATTAAGAACGACAACTCAATGTTATCATTTATTCTGTTCAATAATTCTGATACTATAAATAATTGTCCGGACAGTTTATTTCTTCGCGATATTTACTGTTCCGTTTCCTATGCTAATTTGATAATTGTTGAGAGCTGTGGCTCTGGAAAAGGAAAATATACACTAAACGAAGGAATTATGAACTTTGCCTACGGATTCAATGTGTCTGGCACCTCATCGGTTGTTTACACACTTTGGAAAATCGATGAAACTGTAACAAACGAAATATTGATATATTTTTATGACGAGTTAAGTAAAAATAAAAATAAAAGTTTAGCATTACACAATGCCAAACTAAATTTTATAAATAACTACGCAAAAGAAGAATTGTCAAATCCCGTTTTTTGGGCTGGAATAGTAGTGTCTGGTGATGTTCGACCCGTAAAAATTAAAATGTTAAAAAACAATATTAATTTTTTGTATATAATAATATTCTTTGTTGTTATTTTTATTTTTATCTCTGGTCTATTATTTTTACGGCTAAAAAAAAGGAAATCGAGAATTTGAGATGTCATTTAAAAATTGTTCCGCTCTATCTCTTATCCAGTGGTCTTTATAATTTTTATTTGAAAAATGTTTATGTTCGATTATATTTTTCAAAACTTTTTTAGCCTCGTCTTCTTTTTTTTGAACAACACAACAAAGAGCAATATAATACTGGGCTTTAAAATATCGTTCGTAATTTTTTTCTGAGTATTTTATTCTGGAAAACAATCTATCTGCTTCTTCATAATCTTGTTTTTTAAAATTATACAAAGCTATAATATATATATCTGTTTCCATTGTATCTTTTTTGTTGTCTTGTTCCATATAATTATTATGAAACTCTCGGTCTTGAATTATGTTATGTTTCAAGAAAATCTTATCGCTATATGTAAAATAATTATAAATAGGAAAAGAAAATAAAAATAACAAAGTTGCGGCAATTGCAGTATGCCGATACAATTTATGATTAATAGAGACAGATTTATTACTGTGCTGTCTCATTTCATTTTTTAATTCTTTTCTTCTGTTCTCTTGCACAACTTCATACGTTGCTTTAAAAAAAATAAAATCTTTTCTTAGTTCTGCATCATCACGAATATTTTTTTCTATTTCATTTTTTTCTTCTTCTGGTAGTTCGTCTTTTAGATATTTTTGGAATTTAATTATCATATGTGGCTCCATAATTTTTATTTTTTAAGTGTTTAAATAATCATTTTTCTAAGTCTTTCCAGACAATTTGATTTAGCCATTCTTACGGCAGACTCTGTTGGAAATTTAATATTATAATGACTTTCCATAATCCATTTTATTGTGTTTGTTGATGCGTTATCAAAAAAAGAAAGTTCAATTATCTTTTTGCATTTAAAATTTAGCGTCACTAATTGCTCTTTTATTTGTTTTTTTAACAGTTCATGTTCTGGGTCTATACTTATATCTTTGTTTCTTTCATATTTTTTTTGTGTAATATATTTTTTTATAATATTATTTAATTTATTTTTTCCAAGTGTAATTAAGTAAGTTCCAAGACTACTTTTGTGCATAAATTTATTATTACAAATATTTTCGTATAAGTCAAGACAACAGTCATAAAACAAATCAGCACAGTCGAAGCGATTGAACTTACCAGCAGTTATACGAATTTGATTAATAAAATAGTTCTCGTATAGTTCCATTATTTTTGTTAACGCATTTGTGTTTCTATTTTCCATGTCTCTGATTATCAGCTTGTCAATTTTCACAATGATAAGCAAAAGCTCTTCTCTTGTTATACTTGAATGTTTATTTTTTATATATTTTTTTATAAAAAAATTCCATTTTCGGTTTTGTTTATAAAGCATATACAATGAATTTTTATCATTGCCGATTAACTTTTCTATGTATCTTTTACTTATCATATATCAAAATTTGTTTATTAGTCGTACTACCTTTTTCTAATAAAATAAATATCTTGTTCTACATTAAATATTTTTTTGACTTGTTGTTTTACTGAGACTCTTGTTTCTTCAAAAATACTTTCCCATGATGGCTCTTTTTGAGAAAAAGCTTTTTTTAAGGCATTAGAAAATTGAGTTGTAAATATACCACCTTTTGTCTTAAAAGCATAAGAGTCTTGATATTTTTTTGAACTACAAACTATATATGTTCCTATCGACTCTTTAAAAAGTCTTTTTAAAGCATTAGGATTTCCAAGTACACCAGGCGGAGCAGGCAGAGTAACATCCATATATGATGCGTTGCATGCTTCGGCAATAATAAGTTTTAACCTAACATTTTTTTTATTTGCTATGTACTGCTCAACAGCGTCAAGCGATATTGAACTGATACGAATAATTTCTTCATCGGGTGCATCAAGATTTTTTAACAACAATAAATACGGAAACTCTGATTTTGTATCGTCATATCTGAAACCGTGTCCAGAATAATAAAAAATAATCACATCATCTGTATTTGTTTGTAATGTATCAACAGCTCTGTAAAATAGTTCTTTACTAAATCTATATCTTGTAAACGAATGAAATTTCATCTTTAAATATCTACTTTCAATTTCACTGAACGTTTTCCTTATTTTTATTTCATTTGCTCTTACACTTTCTCCAACTTCTTTGTCAAGCGTTGCTCCAAAAAACAGTAAATGTACTGTTGTTACTTTCTGAGCCGATACTCCCGTTGCAAATATAATAAGAAATATTAATGCTACGATTTTATAAATTTTATGTTTCATTTTAAAATAATTTTTTAATTAATTTTTCTTTTTTTATACACAAAAATCAATGTTAATATTGATATTAACAATATTACCGAAATAATTAATATTGATTTGAGCGGGCTACTTTTTTTTTTAATGCTTCATCGTTGCTTATCTTTTTAATATTATCTTCTGTTTCCGTCTCTTCTGTTTCTTTTTTATCTTCTTCCTCTTTTACAATAATTGTATTGTAAGCAACACTTTCAAAAACATTTTTATAGAAATTGTAAAATTGTTCTGATGCTGGGTCTGATTGTCTTACAAAATAATCGTGTTCTTTGTAAAAACGAATTTTATCACATCCAAAAGCCATTACTACATTTAAAGTATCTCGCTTTTTTTTGTCGATAAAACTCAAACCCATTTTCGGAAAAAAAGCACAATATTTAACTACATCATCTGGCAAAAAAGAACTATCATTATTGAGAAGAGTTTTTATTATTTCTATTTGTGCATTGTTAAGAGTTCTTTTATCTAATATTTTAAAAGTTTCAAAAACGTTCCTCACAGAATCAGGAGCTTTAAAAGGATTTAATTTATATGCTTCAACAAACAATTTTTTTGAAGATAACAAACTTTTTTTTGTCTCTTTTTTATCAACTGTTTCAGTTTTTTCTTTTGTATCTTCTTTATCAACTGTTTTAGTTTTTTCTTTTGTATCTTTTTTATTAACGGTTTCAGTCTTCTCTTTTGTATCTTTTTTTGTTCCTTTTTGTGCAAAAGATATTTGCAATAAAAAAACAAACAGTGTAAATAAATAAATTCGTTTCATTTTGATGATTTTTTATTTGGTTTATAAATAATACTTAAAGATGAGTTCGCTTTAAGGTTTGAATGCATTGTTAATATTTTCTTTCTTATTCCATCGTTTATTTCAACTGTCATTGTATTTGGCTTTTTAGAACCTTCATTTTCTGCAAAAACAGTTAGTGAATTATTATTTTTATTTAATTTAAATTCTAAAACTTTCTTCTTTTTTGTCAATAACAATTTATCAAAGACTTTTTTTCCGTTAAGAAATACTGTAACCGTATCGCCATCGAACAAGCAATTATCCCACAGAGATAATTTTATATTTTTGCTTTTTACTATTACTCTTTGTTTTTCTTTCACGGGACGTTCTTTTTCTTTCGGTATTTTTGTTATTACAATATCTACTGTATCTTTTCTTTTTTTCCAGAGAATTACATCTTTGTCATTGCTTCCTGTTGCGATAAACTGGTTGTCATCTGAAAAATCAAATGTTGTAACTTCCGATTTATGACCTTCAAGAATTTGAACTTCTTTTTTCAGATATAAATCCCATAATTTTGTTTTGTTATAAAAATTACCTGTTACAGCAAATTGTCCGTCTGTTCCGAATCCCATGTTGCTTGACCCCTCGTTTGGAGTAGCATTTAAAGAGCTTAATTGTTTGCCTGTTTTCCAATTCCAAAATAATACTTTGCCTCCGTACAGCCATGCCGCGAGTAGTGTATCGCTTTCAGGAATAAATGATAATTCACAAACATAATCTTTATAACTATTAGATTTTGAAAATTTCTTTTCTATTTTTTCTGTCTCTAAGTTAAAAAAATAAATGTTTTTCAAGACCGCAAAAACAAGATATTTGTTATCAGGTGAAATGATGCCGCATGTTACGGCACCGTCATTATCTTGGTATATAACTTTATTTTCACCCGATTTTATATTTGCTTTTGAAATTTTACAATTATATCCGCCGAAATAAATAAATTTATCATTCTGTTCAAAACAAACAAACGTAGGTTCGTTACCATTTATTTCGTCATAACTGTAAAGCTTTGGCACATTAAATTTCTTTTTTTCTTTTTTTGTTTTTAAATCAATTAATTTTACTGTGCCGTCATAGCTTGCACTTGCCATATATTTACCAGAATTATCAAATTGTAAATGTGTAATCAATCCTGTGTGTATATTTATAGACTGCTTTTTTTCTCCTGAGAAAGTATTCCAAAAAATAATTTCACCGTCACGACTACCGCTCACGACCTCATTATCTTCGCTGTTAAAAGTAACATAAGTAACTCTGTCTTTGTGAGCATTTAAAACTTTATATTTCTCAAAATCCTGTGAACTTGCAATATTAAACAAAAAAATAAATATAATCGAGATTAAAAAAAATTTCATACTTTATTGTATTTTAATTGTGCTTAATTTCGAAATATTAAAATCATATGTTGAATATTTGTATTGAATCAGATTATTTCCTGAAACAGCTATCAAAATCTTTTTATCTTCAAGAGCAATAACATCATAAGTTTTTCCGATATTAAATCTTTTTTGTTCACTTATACTGTTTATATCTTTTATATTAAAAATTTTCAAGCCTGCATTTCCGTCACACAAAAAAAGTATGGAGCCATGGACAGCCAATCCGTGTGGGTTTGTCATTTTGTAATCTCTTATTTTTCTTGGGTTTCTTTTATTAGAAATATCAATAATATCCAATTGATTAACACTGCCGCCACAATCGCTTCCACTTCGTATTGTAACAAAAGCATAATTGCCTGAAACAACAACAGGGTCGCAGTTTCTGGTATGTTCATATTTAGATTTTCTGTCAAGTGTTCCTCCGCGTCCAATACCGTAAATATACATTCCTGTTTTTGCACCTATATAAAGCGTATTTTTATCATTAAAAAGAGTTTCGATATCAGAACCAACATGTACACTTTTGCCTGTGTCTCTAATATTCTCAGGCGAGGAAACATCAAAAGTTTTAATACGGTTTCCCGAAATAACATACATATAATTTCCTAATATTGTGAAACATGACATCGACCCGCCTTTTGATGCTCGGTGCATTCCATAGATGACTCGTTCTGGTATATAAGAAATTCTTTTTGTCTCATCTTCGTGTTTGCCTCTTGTATCAAATACATTTCTTATACGTTTTACTTCATAAATGACTTCTTTGTTTGCAATATTAATAGCAATTAAATCTTCGTGGTTATCGGCAAATAAAATATCTCCTTTTACCGAAATATCAATATTACCTGGTATTTTTATAAAACCTTCTTTCACAGGATTTGCAGGGTCTGTGTTATTAATAATCCATACTCCTTTGTTAGGAATATTTGCATACAAATAACCGTTTGCATACCAAATTTTGCCTATCCCAAAAAGCATATCCGTCATTAAGGCAAATAATAAAAATAATGTAATACGTTTAATTCTCATAATAATAAATTTAAAAGTTTTGAAATTTAAATAAAATAATATTAATTTAACTATTAATAAAAAACAACGGCAATATGTAATTTTTTTTTTAATTTATTTACATTTTGCTATCATTGTTTATTATTAATATGAATAAATTATTTAATCATTAAAAAAATTTAATTATGAAAAAGTTATTATTACCGTTTGTTTTGTTGTTTATCTTTTCAGCATCTTTTTCACAAGTCGAGTGGGGCAATATGAACAACAGCGAAGGACATTCCTACTCCGATACATATCCAAAATCGATGGAAGTTGTTATATTTGGTGATACAAATGATAAAAAATATAAAGATGGTAAGGAAAGTGGAATTGGCACATCCGTGGAAATATCAATTGGACAATTTAAAAAAAATTTTGGTTTATTTGCCAATGCTGCTGGAATGAAGATTAATTTTTCGGAATATATAGGAAGTAATTTTACAAAATCTAAATACGAAAAATTTATGATAGATTTTGATTGTGAAAATAAATTTGTTGTATTTTTGTATTTCGGACACGGTTTTAGAGTAAGAGAGATTGATTCAAAAACAAAATTTCCTTTTTTAACATTTGTAACAGGAGGCAGACTTACTGAAAGAGAAGCAAAAACTTGTGTTCATTTTGACCATATAAAAAATGAATTGAATGCCAAACGACCTTATTCTTATTGGCTAATAACAGAAACTTGTAATAATTATGTAGAAGAGTTCTCTGGCGTAAAATATGACGCTCCAAAATCACTTTCTATTTATGATAAAAACAAGACTGGTGTTATTAAATTAGTTAAATCAGGTAATTTTGAAATAACAAGTTCATCGCCAGGAGAATATTCAAATGGTAATTATACAGTTGGCGGAATTTTTGGAAATGCTTTTCTTTTTGCCTTACATAAAGTTGTTAAGAACGGCGAAAGTGCAAGTTTATCTCAACTTGCCGATGAAGCATACAGTATTACAAAGTATCAAACTACAGAAAGAAAACGAGCTGGAACAATAGGAAATGTTCAACATCCAGTATTTAGGATTGGAAGTGAAACAAGAGATTCTTCGCCTGAGATAATACCTGATGATAGTGTTGATAGCGATGATAGCGATGATAAAATAAGTCTTGGACTTACGAAATACAAACATAGCGAGAATTCTTACAAACTTAGTGAGAGTTCGTTTGAAGGATTGCGAAACACAAAAATGAATATTGGCATTATAAATGGTTTATATGGAGCAATAAAAGATAAGGAATTTAAAAATGAGAAAGAATTTATAGATTACATAGCCAGACTAATAGGCGAAAAAAATACCGAATATTACAAAGATTTATTTATAAAATACGGAAAAAATTAAACTATGAAAAATTTAAAATTAATTTTAATTGCTTTGTTAATTAACTCTGTTGCTGTTGCACAGATAGTTTGGGATGATATTAGTTCTTCTGATAAAGCCTCTACTTTTTACGGAATTGCTACTGGCAAAGATAAAGTTCCAGAGAATACAGAGATTAACAATATATTTGAAAAAGTTATTAGTGGTAACGAGAAGATTTTGTTGGTAGCCGATTGGACTGGAAGTATGTATTCTTATACACCTGCTGTATTAAACTATTTCAGAATACATAGTGGAGGAATTAAATACCTTGCTTTATTTAATGACGGAGATGGTAAACCAGACGGAAAGATTGGGGAATCTTACGGTGTACATTATGTTAATAATCCCAGCAATTTAAGTTCAATAATAAAAGTAGCCGATGAGACGAAGAAAGCAGGCGGTGGTGGTGACGGACCTGAAAATGATGTAGAAGCAATTTGGAGGTCGATAAAACATTTTAGTTCAGGAACGAAGTGGGAAAGTCGTTATGGAGGTGAAATATTTGTAAAGAAAAAATCTGGTGGTATTACAAAAATTGTATTAGTTGCAGATGGTAGTTCGCAAGTAAAAGATATGAGTGAACTTCACAAAGTAAAATATCCTGTTCATGTAATTTTTTGTAAAAAAAGCGGAAGTTATGCGTCTGATTATCTGGAAATTGCATATCAAACTGGTGGGACGGTTGTTTCTGAAAGCAGTATAGCTGATTTTACAAGTTCAAAAAAAACAACTGTAACATTTAACGATAAAACTTATAAACGAAGTTCAGGCGGCAAGTGGTTATAAATTTTGATGTTGTAAATAACTAATTGTAAAAAAAATAGAAAAAATATTTATTCGATAATAAAATGAATTTATATTTTAATTATATAGCGTTACATTAAAATATCAGTATTTTCCAAATAAGCTTTGTTATTTTATATATTTTTTTGTATCT
>JAOZMB010000141.1:1977-8015 GCA_029934515.1 Bacteroidales bacterium | reverse complement strand
TTACACCTGATAATAAGTATTTTACAAAAAACAAATCATGAAGTTATTTTTTAACGATTACTAACGCAGGATTTTTGTTTTTTTTTATACCAAATTTTTATATCAATATGTTAAATAATACTTCCGATAATTATATTATTTGTTCAATATGGCATCAGAAAAAAATCAGTTAATAGATAATTATTTTAAGAATACAGATGTTGATTATCCTCCATTTCAGAAAGCCGCAAAATATGGAACTGGATTTCTTATTTTGGGTTTTTTGCTTATGTATTTCCAATATATTGATGTTTTACAGAATGTAAATATACTTTCTACGGTATTTTTTCTTATTGGTTTATTTTCATTTTGGCGTTGGATACATCCATATTTTTTTCTTAAAGATATTTTTTACAAACGTCCCGATGATGGAGATATTGACACTTGGTTTCTCGAAGATATGCACAATATAATTGTACCTCGTGCATTGGAACATCTAAAAATAAATAAAAAAAGTCTAAAAGACGAAAATATTATTATTGTTCCTTATCCGATTTATTGGGATTATCCGGGTATTGAGACAAGTAAAATTATAAGAAGAATTGGAAGCGATGGACTATATACTTATAGTATTTGGGCTGTTCAAATTTTGGTTGTTACCGATATTTTTATAAGCTACTACTCGTGTGTTTATGATTGGATTTCAGATGCAATTTCTGATGAAAAAACAAATGAATATTTCTTTGATGATATATCATCGGTAAGAAACGATACCGGAACAATAGACAATAATTTACTTGGTAGCGAAGACCAAAAAATTGGCGAGACAAAAGTATTTAAACTAACAAATATGTCAAGCGATTATTTGACTGTTATAACAGAAGTTTCCAGTTTGGAAGTGCCTGAAACATATACAAATAACTTAGAAAAACTTGTTCAAGCATTGCGAGTATTGTTACGCCACAGAAGGTACGGAGAAGAAATAGAAAGAATAAAGAAAAAAGAAGAAAAAATAGAAGATATTGAACAAGAAGAAGAAACAGATACAGAAGAAAAAATAGATGAAACAAAAGAAAATGATGAAACAAAAGAAGAAGTATTTTTTCATAAACAATTGCGAGAGATATACTCTGAATATTCAAAAGAATTAGAAGAACAAAAAAAGAAATATAGAGAAATAAGAAAAACCGAATAAATAAATCAGATTTTATATTAGAACAAGGAATTGT
Source organism: Bacteroidales bacterium (assembly GCA_029934515.1). Taxonomy (GTDB): domain Bacteria; phylum Bacteroidota; class Bacteroidia; order Bacteroidales; family JAADGE01; genus JAOZMB01. The sequence goes on along the minus strand of JAOZMB010000141.1, from coordinate 6,807 downwards.
ATTAACAAGACGTTTTCATTATCAATTATTTAAAAATAGTATTGTGATTAGAATATTAGATATTTTATTATCCTTTGCAGTTTGCATTTTATTACTGCCTATATTTTTATTGATAAGTTTTTTTATTATTATTGAAAGCAAAGGAGGTATTTTTTATAAACAAAAAAGAGTTGGACGAGATAATAAAGATTTCAATCTTATTAAATTTCGTTCTATGTATGTAGGCGCGGACAAACAGGGACTTCTTACCATAGGTACGAATGACAGCAGAATTACAAAATCTGGTTATTTCTTACGAAAATTTAAATTAGATGAGTTCTTACAATTTATAAATGTTTTGAAAGGTGATATGAGTATTGTCGGACCTCGTCCTGAGGTACGAAAATATGTTGATTTATACAATAATGAGCAATTAAAAATCTTAAATATTCGACCTGGAATTACTGATTATGCTTCTATTGAATATGTAGATGAAAATAAATTACTCTCAGAAGTTGAAAATCCAGAGAAATTGTATATAGAAAAAATAATGCCAGATAAGATTAAATTAAATATGAAATTTATTAATAACCAGAATGTATTTCATTATTTAAAAATAATCGCAATTACTTTTTTTAAAATAAGTAAATTATCGTAAAAGTTTAAATGTAAATAATGTAAAATGAATAAACTATCGGTAGTTATAATTACATATAATGAAGAAAAAAACATTGCAAGGTGTTTAAAATCAGTAATAAATATTGCTGACGAAATTGTTGTTGTTGATTCAAATTCCACAGATAAAACTTTGCAAATATGTAGTTCTTATGATGTAAAAATTATAAATAATGATTTTGAAGACTTTGTAAAACAACACAATTTTGCAGACGAACAGGCAAAATATGATTTAATTTTTTCAATTGATGCAGACGAGGCGGTTGGTAAAGAACTGGAACGTTCAATAATTAAAGCTAAAAATAATTTGTATTATGACGGTTATTTTATAAATCGTCTTACAAATTATTGCGGAAAATGGATAAATCATTGTGGTTGGTATCCAGATTCAAAACTACGTCTTTATAACAAAAAAAAAGGTAAATGGAATGGAGTTAAAATACATGAAAAATTCAAATTATACGATATAACAAAGACCTCAAAACTGAATGGAGATTTGTTTCATTATTCTTATTATACAATCGAACAACATATAAATCAAATAAATAAATTTTCGTCTATCTCAGCAGAGGCGTATATTACGAGAGAAAATAATGCTTCATTTTATAAGTTGTTGTTAAATCCATTTGTAAAATTTGTAAAAATGTATTTTATAAAAAAAGGATTCCTTGACGGTTATTATGGTTTTATAATTTGTTATTTATCAGCTATGTCAACATTCATTAAATATATTAAACTAAGAGAAATTATTAAAAATTTAAAATTAGATAATAAATAAAATTTTGATATGAAATCGAAGACATTATGTTTTTTTAATAGTACGCAATCTTGGGGTGGAGGCGAAAAATGGCATTTTGAAGTAGCTCTGGCATTACAAAATAAAGGATATACAATAGTATTTTTTACAAACCCTGGCAGCGAACTATTCAAAAAAATATCCAAAACAAAAATTAAAGTAATACCTGTAAAAATAAGTAATTTAAGTTTTTTGAATCCTTTTAAAATATTTTTACTGAAAAAAAAATTAAAAGAAAATGATGTAGATACAATAATAATGAATTTATCTGCTGATTTGAAAGTTGCAGGATTTGCATCTAAACTTGCAAAAATTAGAAGAATAATCTATCGCAGAGGAAGTGATATTCCAATAAAAAATAGTATTTTGAACAGATATATTTTTTCAAAAATCTTGACAGGTATTATTGCGAATACAGAAGCAACAAAAAAAAGCATACTTGTAAATAATTCTAAACTTTTTGATGCCAATAGAATAAAAGTAATATACAACGGAATTAATTTGTCTAAATTTGATAAAAGTTTCGAACAAAAAGAAAAAATAGAAAAACAAGAAGAAATAATTATTGGAAATATAGGGCGTTTGGTGCCACAGAAAGCACAGACACAATTAATAGAACTTGCAAAAATATTAAAGAAAAAACAAATATCATTTAAAATATTAATCGGTGGAACAGGTTTTTTAGAAGTCGAGTTAAAAGAAATGGTTAAGGTTTATAAACTTGAAAAATTTGTTACATTTGTAGGGTTTGTAGAAAATCCAAAACAGTTTTTAGAAGGAATTGATATATTTGTACTTACTTCGAAATGGGAAGGGTTTGGTTATGTTATTGTTGAAGCAGGAGCCTGTCGGAAACCAATTGTTGCCTACAATATAAGCAGTAATCCAGAAGTTATAGAAGATAAAAAAACTGGATACCTTGTTGAATATGGAGATATTAATTCTTTGTCAGAAAAAATAATCCTATTATTTAAAGACAAAAAACTAAGAGATAAAATTGGAAAAGCTGGAAGAAAACAAGTAGAAGAAAAATTTACTCTTGAAAGAACAATTGAAGCTGTCGAAAGATATTTGAAATAACAAATTTTTTAAACTAAAATATTTTTACAATGAAAAAAATTATTCTTATTATAATTTTATCTTCATTTTATTTGTGTGTGTTTGGCGTAAATCCAGAAAAAAATGATTCGATTCCAGATGGAGGACAATCAAATTCTGTGATAATTATTCCAGATGTCGATGAAGATAATGAAATTAATGAAAAAGAACCAGATGAGCCTGGCAAAATACCTTCTTTCTGGTGGTCATTTATTTTGAGTACATTAGGAACTTATACAATATACGGAATGGGAATTGGACCTTTGTCGGTTCTTATAGTTTATTTTGTTTCAAAAAGAAATAAAAAAGAAGTAAGTAAATCTATCTGGGGTTGGGTAACAGGAACAATTGCTGGATTGGGAATATGGGCATTAATTAAATTGAAATAAAAACCAAATATGTTATCGTGCTACGTTCTAATGTAGCACTCATCGCCCGGCTTGGCAAGATTACAACTTTGTGCAAAATAATAAATCCGCTGAACTGCAAAGCTCATAGTACACATCTGTGCTAAGAAAGACGTTAAAAAATAATTAAATAGTAACAAATTAAAATTTAAAATCATAATAAAAAAAAAATTACTACTAAGCTTAATGTTGATTGCTGTATTTACATCTTACGGACAAACAAATTATTATGTAAGTCCAACAGGAAACAACAGTAATTCAGGGACTTTACCAGAGCAAGCGTGGCAAACAATTAATTTTGCCACACAAAATACAACAGTTCAACCAGGAGATACAGTTCAAATAATGCAAGGAACATATAATGAGCAGATTGATATTACAATTTCTGGAGATGGTATTGAAGGAGTTGCTTATTTCATAACATTTAAGAATTACAATAACGAAAATGTAATTCTAAGTGGCTCAACACTTTCAGATTATGGATATATTATGAATATGAACAATGTGCATCATCTAATTATTAGTGGTCTTCATTTTCAAGATTATCAACAACTTGATGCAATAGGTATAAAAGTAAAAGACTGTATGCATATTCGCATTGAAAATAACGAATTTACAAATATTGATTACTCGCCAAATGCAGTAGGACAAACACCTTCTGAAAGTGAAAATAGTCAACCAATAATAGTTTTAGGAACTAATCCTGATGATGCTTATCCGACACAGGGAATTCAAATTGTAGGAAATACCATACACGACTGCGAAACAGGCTGGAGCGAATGTATTTCAATAAACGGACATGTTGATATATTTGAAATTGCAAACAACCATATTTACAATAATACTAATATTCCGATTGTAGCAATAGGTTTTGAAGGTGAATGTTCAAACCCGGATAACGACCAAGCTCGTAACGGACATATTAAAAACAACCTTATTCATGACAATCCATCAGCCTATGCAGAATGTGCTGGAATATACATTGACGGAGCTACTCAAATTGTAGTAGAAAATAACACTTTGTATAATAATAATTACGGAATAGAAGTAGGATGTGAAAACAACGGCAGTATTTCTGGTGCAAATGCAAATAATATCATTAATAACAAACTTTTATCGTAATTAATTTTGTATATTTGTAAAATTATTATTATGAAATAAACTTTTAAAATTATGGTATTAAGAAATCCAATCATAGAGAATTATTTTGGTCTTATTCAAAATCTCAATCAAAGAGCTAAAATTGAGTTAATATCTCGTATATCAACTTCAATCTTAGATAAAAAGGAAACAAAACAAGAACAGTTATTAAGTTGTTTTGGTGCGTTTATTTCAGACCAATCAGCAGATGAAATGATAAAATCAATATATGAAGCAAGATATTTCACAGATAAAAATATTGAATTATGAAAAAATATTTAATTGATACAAACATCTGCGTTTATTACATTAAAGGACAATTCAATCTACATGAAAAGTTTGCAGAAATCGGTGCTGATAACTTATATATTTCAGAGATAACAATTGCCGAATTGAAATATGGAATTGAAAATAGCACAAGGAAGAAAGACAATAGAAAAACTATTGAACGATTTATTTCCTCAATTCAAATTGTCCCAATCATCGGTAGCCTTGATATTTATGCAAAAGAAAAAGCGAGATTAAAGAAAAAAGGGAAACTTATAGATGATTTCGATTTGCTAATCGGAAGTGGTGCAATTGCAAATGAAATGGTTTTAGTAACAAGGAATGTAAAACATTTTAATCGAATATCCGACATCAATATTGAGAACTGGGTTGATGACATTTAATAGACAAAAGAAAATGTGCATATCATTTGCTTGATTGTCAGTGGTTTTGTGGGGGTTTTTTTTT
>JAOZMB010000141.1:0-1967 GCA_029934515.1 Bacteroidales bacterium | reverse complement strand
ACACAAAACCACTGACACCAAACTGTTACCGATGTATTATATTTTTTTAATTATCAATTTAGTATCTTTTACGTTTTCTATATTTAGTATGCAGTAAATTATGAGATTTTTCGCTTAATGGTTTGTCAAGGAAGTCTTTATAAATTTGTATTATTTCAGGGTTCTCGTGCGACATGCGAATTGATTTACCAGAGTCCTCAGCATAAATTGCAGCAATACGTTTCTTACGAATTTCATCGTTTGTAGGAATAGGTTGTCCGCCACCGCCTATGCAACCGCCAGGACAAGCCATTACTTCAATAAACAAATAAGGCGATTTTCCTGCAACAATATCGTCCATTATTTTTCTGGCATTTGTCAAGCCGTGTGCAATTGCAACCTTAGCTTCAACGCCTTCAAGGAAACTATACTCTGGAAGACAATTTTCAAATTTAATTGTTGCTTCTTTAATACTTTCCATTCCCCGAACGGGAGTGATATTAAGTTTTTCAAAAGGAACAGGACGACCAGTTACAAGCACATGAGTAGTTCTGAGAGCAGCCTCCATGACACCACCAGTGGCACCGAATATAACACCTGCTCCTGAGGATTCTCCCATTATTTTATCAAAATCATTATCTTCGAGTTCCATGAAGTTCAGTCCTGTTTGTTTAATCATATGACCGAGTTCGCGCGTTGTCAGACCAGCATCAATATCCTGAAAACCACTGTCTCGCATCTCTGGACGATTTGCTTCATATTTTTTTGCAGCACATGGCATACCAGCAACACAAACAATATCTTTTGGATTTATACCTTTTTTATCTGCATAATAAGTTTTAACAAGCGAACCGAACATTTGCTGCGGTGATTTACAGGAAGATAAATGTGCCAAATGATTTGGATACATATGTTCTATAAATTTTACCCAACCCGGAGAGCAAGAAGTAATAAGCGGTAGTGCGACTTCTTCTTTATCAACAAGAGCTTTCTTTAATCTTGTCAATAGTTCTGTTCCTTCTTCTATGATTGTCAAATCAGCTGTAAAATCAGTATCCAACACAGCATCGAATCCCATTTTTCTAAGCGCCGTTACCATTTTTCCAGTTACTCTTGTTCCTACTTCAAAGCCAAGCATTTCGCCAAGTGCTACCCTAACAGAAGGAGCCGTATTGACAACAACATGTTTTTTAGGGTCATCAATTGCGTCCCAGATATCATTATAATATCTTCTCTCAGTAAGCGCACCAGTAGGACAATGAGTTATACACTGACCACAATTCGTACAAACAATTTCGTTCATTCCCATGTGCATAAAAGTTGATATTCTCATCTCGCTGCCACGTTCTGTTACAGCAAGCGCATTAACTCCCTGAATATCAGCACAAGTTCTTACACATCTCTGACAGCGAATACATTTACTGTCATCTTTTTCAATTGACCACGATGAATTATCTATTTCATAATTTTCTTTTAATACGCTCATGTATATTTCGCTGTCTATATTATATTCAGCGGCAAGGTCTTGTAGTTCACAATTCGTACTTCTGTAACAAGTCGTACATTGTGTATTATGTTCAGATATCAACAATGCCATTATATCTTTACGCGCCTTTCTCACTTTGGGTGTCGAAGTGTTTATTACCATACCGTTTTCGGCAGGAGTTGCACAAGAGGCGGTTAATGATTTTTTGCCTTCCTGTTCTACAACACACACACGACAATTTCCAGCTACACATAAATCTTCATGATGACACAATGTAGGTATTCTTACATTTACTTTTTTTGCAGCATATAATATCGATGTCCCTTTTTCTACGGTTACATCAATGCCGTCTATATTTAAATTTATATTATTTGACATTTTTTTTTATTTAAAGTTTGAAATTTTATATCAAATTAGATACTATAAAAAATAACTCTTTTTTCGTAGTTAGTAATCATTAAATAATAAATTAGTTTTTGCTTCTTACAGTTTTACAAAAGTT
>JAOZMB010000032.1 GCA_029934515.1 Bacteroidales bacterium | reverse complement strand
TAATTAATAAAATAGAACCAGAGAATATTATCAAACTCGCAATTGTATTTGCTGGGAAAGAACCTTTTGTAACAAAACAGAAAGAAGAAAAGAAGAAAAAACACATTACAGTTGCAAAATTAACAAATAGAAACTAAAAACTAACAAAAAGAAAAAATGGAAATTAAAAAAACATTAAAAATAGGACGTTCAGATTTTGAATTAATTGTAAAGAATAATCATTACTTTGTTGATAAGACAAAGCTAATTTATGATTTCTATTATAGTGCAAATGATATTATTCTAATTCCTCGTCCCAAACGATTTGGTAAAACATTAAATTTATCAATGATTGAGCATTTTTTTGATATTAATAAAAAAGATAGTGCAAAACTTTTTGACGAATTTGAAATTTCAAAAGAAAAAGAATTTTGCAAGCAACATCAAAATAAATATCCAGTTATAAATCTTTCACTTAAAAGTATAAAAGCTTCAAACTGGAACGATAATTTTAAACATTTCAAAAATGAAATTTCCAAATTATACAAAACTCATAAATATTTGCTTAATTCCGATAAACTTGATGAATTTGATAAAGAAAATTTTAAAGATATCTTATTAAAAAAAGCAGACGAAGCAGATTATCAATATAGCTTATTAAATTTAAGCGAATATCTACAAACTCATTTTAACAGAGATGTTATTATTCTTATTGATGAATACGATACGCCAATAATTTATGCCTATGAAAATACTGAAAAACCTTTCAATAGTAAAGATAAAACAACTTATTACAGTAAGTTTATTGAATTTATGCAAACTTTTCTTGGTGAAGCATACAAAGGAAATAATACTTTGCAAAAAGGATTAATAACTGGAATTATGAGAATTGCAAAAGAAAGCATATTCTCAGACTGGAATAATTTTAAAGTATTTTCGCTCACATCACCGTATTTTGCTGATAAATTTGGTTTTACGGAAACAGAAACAAAAACTTTATTGAAATATTTTAATTTATTTGACAAATTTGATAAAGTAAAACATTGGTACAACGGTTATAAATTTGGAAATACTGACAAAATTTACAATCCATGGTCAATAGTAAATTACATTGCATTTAATGAAGAAGGTTTTAAGGCACATTGGGTTAATACAGGAAGAGACATACTGATAAGAGAACGAATAACAGAACCAAAAATAAAAGAAAACCTGCAAGACCTGATAACAGGAAAAAGTATTGAAAAAAAATTACATGATAATTTTGTATTCTCTGATTTAGATAATGAAATATTAGAAAACGATGATGACGCTCTAATCTGGACTTTAATGACTTACAGCGGTTATTTAACACAAGTAAAAGAAATGAGACATGGCAATTACGAACTTAAAATTCCAAACAACGAAATAAAAACTGTTTTTAAAGATATAATTGTCAATTGGTTAAAAGAAAAAGTGCGAATAAAAAGAAAAACACTTATTGCAACTTCGGAATATTTAATTAATAACAAAATATCTGAATTTGAAAAAGGATTTAAAAAAATAGTCGGAGATACAATAAGTTATTTTGATACAACGCAGATTGTTGATAAAAAAACAAAAAAAATCGTAAGACCAAAAGAACAAATATTTCATGTATATATGCTCGGATTACTTGCAATTTTGAGCGACGATTTTAATATTAAATCAAATAGAGAAGCTGGTGAAGGACGATACGATATTATGCTGATTCCTTATGATAAAAATAGAAACGGTGTTGTAATAGAAATAAAAAGTATTGGAAAGCAGAAAAAAAACGAAGGTAATAACGATTTTGCGAGAAGAATAAATAATGAAATAGACAACGCTTTAAACCAGATTAATAAAAATAAATATTTCACAGAACTAATACAAAACGGAATAAGAACTGAAAAAATTATAAAACTCGCAATTGTATTTGCAGGAAAAGAACCTTTTGTAACTAATTTGCCAATTGATGAAAAACAAAAAATGTTATCATAAAAAAAAATAAAATATGTCCAAACAAGCAATTACAAGTTATTATAACAATATTGACAGATATAAGCGATATGGTGGAACACACAATGAAAGTAGTATTCGCAGAGCTTTTGCTAATTTATTAGAGGAATATTGTTTAATAAAAAATCTAATTTTGGTTGACGAACTGCACCTAAAAAACTCTGCAAAAAGACCAGACGGAACAATTAGAGATGCACTACAACAAGACTGGGGACACTGGGAAAGCAAAGACGAAAAAGATGATTTAGATAAAGAAATAGACAAAAAATTTGAAATAGGATATCCAAAATTTAATATTCTATTTGAAAATTCTGTCGAAATTGTATTGATACAGAAAGGAGAAGAAGTGTTGAGAGGAGAAATGATAGATGCCGATTTTTTGCACCGTGTACTTAGTGAATTTACAAGATACGAACTACAAGAAATTGTAGATTTCAGAAAAGCAATAGAAAAATTTAAGGAAGATGTACCTGATATTTTGAAGGTGCTGAGGAAGATGATAAAAATACAATCCGAAACAAATCCAAAATTTATAAGCGCAAGAGCAAAGTTTTGGAAAATGTGCAAAGAAAGTATTAATCCAGATATCACCTCTTTTGATATTAGGGAAATGCTTATACAACACATACTTACACACGAAATTTTTGCAACTGTATTTGACGATGGAGAGTTCCATCGTGAAAATAATATTGCAAAAGAACTACAAACAGTTGTGGATACTTTTTTTACAAAAGCAGTAAGAAAAAACACTCTTTCACAAATTGATAGCTATTACAAAACAATTAAAAGAGAAGCAGCAAACATAAATAATCACCACGAAAAACAAAATTTTCTAAAAGTGCTTTACGAAAATTTTTATAAGGCATACAATCCAAAAGGAGCTGACAGACTCGGCATCGTTTACACACCAAACGAAATTGTTAAGTTTATGATTGAAAGTACTGATTATTTGCTTGATAAACATTTTGGCAAAACATTGGCTGATAAAAACGTAGAAATACTTGACCCCGCAACAGGAACAGGAACTTTTATTACAGATATTATTGAACACATTCCTCCACAATATTTGAAATACAAATATCTAAACGAAATACATTGCAACGAGCTTGCTATTTTGCCATATTACATTGCAAACTTGAATATTGAGTTTACTTACCAACAAAAAATGAACGAATACGAGCCTTTTGAAAACATTATATTTGTGGATACGCTTGAAAATCTTGGTTTTTTGTATCCAGGCAAACAACACGATATATTTGCAATGACTACCGAAAACGTGAAGCGTATAAAGAAACAGAACTATAAAAACATTTCTGTTATTATTGGTAATCCGCCATATAATGCAAACCAACAAAACGAAAACGATAATAATAAAAACCGAGAATATCCAGAAATTGATAAACGCATAAAAAATACTTATTTAAAATACAGCACCGCACAAAAAACAAAAGTTTATGATATGTACGCAAGATTCTATCGTTGGGCAATGGACAGACTTAATGAAAACGGAATTATTGCATTTATTACAAATCGTAGTTTTATAAACAGCAAAACTTTTGATGGTTTTAGAAAAGTTGTATCAAAAGAATTTGATTATTTGTATATTATTGATTTAAAAGGAGATATCAGGTCTAAAATAGATAAAAAATTACCAACAGGAAATGTTTTTAGTATTATGACTGGCGTTGCAATTGGATTTTTTATCAAACAAAAAGAAAATTATAATCTTAATTGTAAAATTAAATATTCTTTTGTTTCTGATAAATTGAATAAGAAACAGAAATTAGAATTTATACAAGACAATAAATTGAAAAATATTCCTTTTGAAACGATTACACCAGATAAAAATAATAACTGGATAAATTTAACGAATAATGATTTTGATACTTTTTTGCCTATTGCAAATAAAGAAACCAAATTATCTAAAAATAAAAATGAAGAAAAGGCTGTTTTTAAATTGTTTGCAAGTAGTATAAAAACTAATCGTGATGAGTGGGTTTATGATTTTGATGAAAATAATTTAAAAAAGAAAATACGCTATTTCATTAAAGTTTATAACTCAGAAGTTAAGAATTTTAAGCGTTCTAAAACATTAAAAGAAATTAACGATTATCTTGATTATTCGATAAAATGGAGCGAAAATTTAAAGAAAAATTTGCTTTCAAATAATTCCGCAAAATACAGATTGAAAAATATTAAGAAATTATGTTTTCGTGTTTTTACAAAAAAGTTTTTTTATTCTGAAAAAATATTAAACGATAGACTTACAGAAAATCATTATAAAATGTCTGGTTATAATTTAGATAAAAAAAATTTTATATTGACAATAAATGAAGGAGGACGTTTAGGTATAAATGTTTTTTGCACAAAAGAAATTCCAAATTATTCTTTTTATGTACTTGACGCTTCTCAATCTCTACCATTTTACCAATACGACAAAGAAGGCAATCGCATAGAAAATATAACAGATTGGGGTTTAGAACAATTTACAGAACATTATAAAAATGAAGAAATCATCAAATTAGATATTTTTCATTATACTTATGGTGTTCTTCACAATCCCGCATATCGCAGAAAATATAAACTAAACCTTAAACGTGAATTTCCACGTTTGCCATTTTATAAAGATTTTTGGAAGTGGACAAATTGGGGCAAAAAACTTATGGATTTGCATATAAATTATGAAAGCGTAAAGCCGTATAAATTACAAATAACAGAGGCTGATAAAATAAAAGAAGTTCCGAAAGTAAAATTAAGGCGCAACAAAGATACCAACGAAATATTATTAGACGAGAATACAAGTATTTTAAATATTCCAGATATTGCTTTTGATTATAAACTCGGCAATCGCAGTGCAATAGATTGGATATTAGACCAATACAAAGAAAAAAAGCCACGCGATAAAACTATACGAGAAAAATTTAATACCTATAAATTTGCAGATTATAAAGACCAAGTAATTGATTTAATTAGCCGTGTAACAACAGTTTCCATAAAAACAATGGAAATAATAAATCAAATGGAAGTAGAAGAACAGCATACAGATAAATAAAACTCATTGAAAATATAAACATTTCCTACATCGTGCCATATTACAACGTGGCATGGAAAAAATATCATTGCAAGCAATTATTTGAAGATATTGTAAAAGCAGGAAATCCTAAAATCAAGTCTCATTTTGTAGGGAGTATTGTTTTTATTACTGATGGTGAATACCAAACAGAAAAAATAATTGAGTTAGTAATAATTGATGGACAACAAAGGATAACAACATTTACTTTGTTATGGTTGGCAATTATAGAAAAAACAAAAGAATTTAAAAATGAAAGATTAATAAAAATAATTCTCAAAAAATATATAATTAATGAAGATATAGATGATAAAGAAAAATTTAAATTGCGTCCTACTACCAATAACAATAAAATACTAAAAGGAATAATAAAAGAAGGTAAAAATTTTGAGTATGAAGAATTTTTTAATATTATCGAAAATTATAAATACTTTCTGAAAGTTATAACAAAAGAAAATTTTGATTTATTACTAATAGGTATCAGAAAACTTATGTTTGTAGAAATTTCATTAACAAAAATACAGGAAATAAAAAAAAAAAATGGAAAAAACAAAAAGAATAATAGGCTACGATTTTGCCAGAGGACTTGCAATTATAGGAATGGTATTCGTAAATTTCAAAGTAGTAATGGTAAAAGAAACAGACGAGTTTTTTATACCAATTTGTTGATTTATTTTCAGGTAAAGCAGCAGCTCTTTTTGTTATGCTTGCTGGCGTTGGCATGACATTAATGTATAACAGTGCAAAACGAAAAAACGAAATCGGAAAAATCAGACAAGTAAAAATAAATTTGTTGAAAAGAGCAGCTTTTTTGTTTGTTGTTGGTTTGAGTTATTATGTCATTTGGCCTGCCGATATTTTGCATTACTACGGCTTATACATAACTGTTGGTGTAGTTCTTCGTGTGGCATCGAAACGTATGTTACTAATCATATCGGGTATGTTAGTTTTCGGCTATTCTGTTTCTGTTTTATTTTTTAATTATGAAACAGGTTGGGATTTTACAATTTTGGAATATACCGACTTTTTTACAATAAACGGATTTTTTAGGAATTTATTTTTCAATGGTTTTCATCCAGTATTTCCTTGGGTCGCTTTTTTATTAGTAGGAATTTGGATTGGAAGAATTGATTTTAATAATACAAAAAAACGAAATACTTTTGCGGTAAGTTCTATCATTATTTTTATAATTTTTAAAGCAATATCAATATTTTTGATTAACATAGCTAATACATTATCGCCCAAAGAAGCAGAAGAATTCTATTTTTTATTTGGTACAGAGCCTATGCCACCAATGTTTTTTTATATGATTACAGCCTCAAGCCTATCTATTTTTATAATAACAATTTCAGTTTACATTGGACAAAAATTTCCAAAAATATTATTTGTGAAAAATGTTGTTAGTACCGGACAATTGGCATTAAGCAATTACTTTTTTCATGTAATTATAGGAATGCTTGGCATATATTTTATTTTCGGTAAATTAGAACATGCTTTTTCAATTGAATTTGCTTTTTTTTATGCCTTGTTTTTTAATATTTTGCTTATCGTTTTCTCTTATATATGGCGAAAAAATTTTAAACGAGGACCTTTGGAATTTTTAATGCGGAAAATTACTGGATAAAATAAAAAATAAAAAATAAAAACTTTCTACTTTTTTAAATATAAAAAATTATCTTTGTAAAAAAATGATAAGCTAAAAAATAAAATCAAAAATAAAATGAATAAAGAAATTATAAATGAATATATTGGTTTATATGGAAGCTCTTATCGTAAAAAAGAAGCAGAGGTTTTACTTAGAGGAGGAGCAATACAAAATATTACTGAAACAGACGGACTGTTTAATGTAACAATTAGAGATATTTACACACATAATGTGAAAGTAAAAGAATCAGAGGACAACATAGAAACTTCATGCAGTTGTTCTAATTCGAGTCCAGAATACATTTGTGAACATGAAATAACAGTTTTGTTGTATTTTAGAGATTTGTATGTGAGTGTTGATCATTTTAGGAAAGAAAAATATTATGTTTACAGAGATTCAAGTAAATGGTTAAAAATTCCGAATTATATTAAACTTGACGAGCAAAAGGTCGATGAGCTATCTGTTTATATTAATAAAATTAATGTAAACAAACGTTGGGTGCATCGTATAAATGATATTACAAAAGATGGTTTTTATGTTTATATGAACGAGCCATACTCAAGTGCTTATACAATAAATTTTCGAATAAAAAACAAAGATATTGAGACACGATGTAATTGTGAAACGAGTGTGCAGGGATTATGTTCGCATCAAATTTCGACATTAAAACATATATTAAAAACATACACAAATAAATTTTTCCTATATTTTACAGATAATTTTTTGGAAAAAATACAAAATGATATTCTAAAAGAATATGGTATTGAAAAGTTGGATAACTTTGACAATTATTTTAGTCTATCATTAGGCAGCAAAATTAGAGAAAAAATTAAAGAAAAAGGTCGAGGACTTGTAAAATTAAAAAAATATAGAAGAGAATCAGATACAGATAATGTCATTAATGTACTTAAAGGACAGAAAGAAAATATATTGAAAAGAGAAACAGAAAATAAAGATAAATTATTACAAGTAGGATATGCCTTTGATTTTAAAAACTCTATTTTCGATATTGTTCCAATAGTTGGAAAACCAACGAAAGATGAAACAAAATTATCTTCTCTTATTAATTCGATGGATATGATGGACAAAAAATACTCTTTGGATTTATCAGAAGAAGATAACGAACTAATAAATTTAACTAAAGGAATAAAAAGAGAATTAGAACATTTTTATCAAAGTAAATATAACGAATATTTATATAGCATTAGTAGCCTCGATGATGATGTTAGATACGATGTATTTGATTTTTATTTGAAAAAAATTAGAAAAATAAAAATCAGACTGGCAAGACAAAAATATATATACAAAAAAACAGAATCATACAGGACTTCAAAAAAAACACTCATACAAATTAAAGTCGCAAGAACAACTCCTAATGTTTATTTTGATGTAAGCGAAAAAGATGATATAGTTACATTAGAACCAAAAGTGGAATTAGACGGTAGAAAAATAAAAATATCAAGCAAAAATGTTAAAAGAGAAAGCCCAATAACTTTGGAATACAACAAAGAAATGTATTTCTTCAAAAATGCAAAAGATATTATGGTGCTGGATGAATTTAAAGATATAGAAAGCAGGAAAATGGCAAAACAGATGTTTAACGAATTTTTTTATGAATATATAAAACCTATTGCTGAACATTATCCTATAAACATCAGATTGAAAGATTATAAGATAAAAAGACAAAAACTTAAAGCGATTAGTAAAAGAGTTTATGTCTCAGAGATGGGTGAGTTTATGGCTTTTAGACCAATGGTTGTTTATGATAATGATATGCTAATTAACAATTTAAGAACAGATACAAATGTTTTAACTATAGAAGAAAATATTATAACAAAAGGATATAGAGACAAAAAATATGAAAAAGAATTTTATGATTTTATGAAAAATTTGCACCCGCTGTTTGAAAAACAATTACCTGAAAGTTTTTATAATATTAGTTTTAAGGAAATAATGATGGATAATTCGTTGTTTGATATTTTTGAAAATTTGAAAAAAAATGAAATAGAAGTATTTGGAATAAAAGACCTTAAAAGATTTAAATATTCAACAAACCCAGCAGATGTTAGCATAAACATAAAATCAGAAACAGATTGGTTTGATGTAAATGTAAGTGTGAAATTTGGAGATATTGAAATCGCACTAAGAGACATCAGAAAAGCTGTACTAAAACACGAACAATATATAAAACTAAGCGACGGAACAATTGGAATATTACCTAAAAAATGGATAACAAAATTTGAAAACTATTTCAGACAAGGACAAATAAAAAAGAACGAGCTGAAAATATCAAAACTAAATTTTTCTATTATTAACGAAATGTTCAATAAAAAAGATTATTTAGAAATAATAGAAGAACTAGAAGAAAAACGTTCTCGACTTCAAAATTTTACCGAAATAAAAAATGCTAAAATTCCTGAAAATTTCATCGGTGAACTACGTAATTATCAAAAATCTGGTTATAACTGGCTTAATTTTCTGGAAGAATACAAATGGGGAGGAATACTTGCAGATGATATGGGACTCGGAAAGACGATACAAATTATTGCATTTATGCTTAATCAAAAAAAAATATCAAAAAAAGCAAATCT
Source organism: Bacteroidales bacterium (assembly GCA_029934515.1). Taxonomy (GTDB): domain Bacteria; phylum Bacteroidota; class Bacteroidia; order Bacteroidales; family JAADGE01; genus JAOZMB01. The sequence continues at coordinate 18,530 of JAOZMB010000032.1, read as the reverse complement.
TATAATCATACCAACATCGCTACTTTTTAACTGGGAAAATGAAATAAATAAATTCGCACCGACATTGAAAATATATTTCTTATATGGACCAGACAGAACAAAAGACCATAAAAAATTTGACGGAAACGACCTTGTTATAACAACTTATGGAACGATGATACGTGATATTGAATTGTTGAGAAAATATGTTTTCAATTATGTTATTCTTGATGAATCTCAGGCTATAAAAAATCCTAAATCAAGACGATTCAAAGCCGCAACTCTTATACGTGCAAAAAATAGAATTGCAATTACGGGAACACCAATAGAAAATAATACATTCGACCTTTATGCGCAAATGGATTTTCTTAACCCTGGTTTCTTAGGAAGTCAAAGTCATTTTAAAAAGAATTTTTCAAATCCAATTGATAAAGAACAAAACCCTGTTATTGCGGCTGAACTACAACGAAAAATTAGCCCGTTTGTGCTTCGTAGAACAAAAGAACAAGTAGCAACAGAACTACCACCAAAAATAGAAGACTATGTTTTTTGTGAAATGGAAAGCGAACAAAGAAAAGTATATGATGCTTTTAAGAACAAATATAGAAATATGCTGTTGAAAAAAATTGATGATGACGGACTAGGAAGTTCAAAATTATTTGTACTCGAAGGACTTACTAAATTACGGCAAATTTGCGACTCACCAGAAATTTTATCTGACAAAGAAGACTATGGTAAACAATCGATAAAAGTAAAAGAACTTATTACACATGTAAACGAAAAAACAGGAAACCATAAAATTTTGGTATTCTCGCAATTCGTTAAAATGCTGACTGTTATAAGAAAAGAATTAGAAATAAAAAATATAAAATACGAATATCTGGACGGAAAAAGCAATAATAGAAAAAGAGCACAAAGCGTAGATAATTTTCAGGAAAACAAAGATATTAGAGTCTTTCTGATAAGTCTAAAAGCGGGAGGAACAGGACTAAATTTAACGGCTGCTGATTATGTTTATATTGTTGACCCTTGGTGGAATCCAGCTATCGAAAACCAGGCAATAGACAGATGCTACAGGATAGGGCAGGACAAAAAAGTTATTGCATACAGAATGATTTGTAAAGATACAATAGAAGAAAAAATTATGAAGCATCAAGCAAAAAAAGCGCAAATAGCATCAGAAATTATAATTACTGAGAGCAGTTTTATGAAACAACTCAAGAAAAATGATATAGAAGACTTATTTAGTTAAAAAAAATTATTATTAATATTATCGGTGTATCATAAAAAGATTCACCGATAATGTTTAAATTTGAGAAGCAAAATATTCTAATTGTTTGTACCAATCATCTCCGAATTTTTTTATCAATGGTTCTTTAAGGAATTTGTAGAGTTTAATATTTTTTCTTATTCCAGACACAATAGCTGATTTACAAATATCCCATTCATCGAAATTAACAGCAGTAAGTTTTGTAAATTCTTTAACACGAATAGGATATAAAAAACATGAAATAGGTTTCCTAAAAGGAATTTTTTTGTCATTCCATGCTTTTTCTATTGCACAAAAAGCTGTACCAGTTTTATCAAAAACAGAGTAAGCACATTCTTTGCCATCAACGAGTGTTGTTACATAATCATGTTCTTGGTCTATATAATATTTACCGTAATCGGCTACAGCTTTACGTCCAGATTCGCTCATGTATTGCTTAATTTTATCGTAGTATTTTTCCAGAAGTTTGCGCTCATCTTTATCTATAGGTGCGCCAGAATCTCCTTCAATACAACATGCTCCTTTACAAACTTTTAAATTACACGAAAATCTTTTTTCTACGATATCTCTTGATAATAAAGTATTGTCTATTTGAATCATTAAGTAATCATTAAATAATAAATTAGTTTTTGCTTCTTACAGTTTTACAAAAGTTACTAATAATATGGCACGCATCAAAATATTTAAGTGCTGAAAATCAAGAAATTACTATTTTGAAAAATAGATAAATAGCAACTAACAACTAACAACTAACAACTAACAACTATATAAGAATCTTAAATTATTTTATCCAAAACTTTTGAAACCGGCAAATCATACATACATCTTTTTTGGCGTTTGCAGGTATTTCCGTAGTAGCAATCGCAACCTGTATCGGGTTCAATAATTATTCCCCGATTGTAAAGATAAAATTCGTGTTTATTAAAAATATTGTTAAATAAAATAAGCCTCTTTTTCAATGCTATCGCAATATGCATCATCATAGATACCTGTGTAACAATGACATCGCAGTTATCAGACAGTGAAATAAATTCTTCTAAGGAAAAATATCCGGGATAATATGCGTTTGTTTTTTTACTATAATATTTGTTTGTTTCGTCTTCGATTTCTCCACCAAGGAGTATAGGAAAATAATTATTTTTTTGTAATTCTTTTGTCAATTCTATCCAATACTCAGGAGGCCACAGTCGTGTTTGCCAGCGTTTGCCACAACCAGTATTTAGACCAATAATTTTTTTGCCTTTGCTTAATAACGAAATTTTATTTTTCCATTTTGTTTTAAAATCGTCATTAATACTTATCAAATATTCCTCATTATCAAACTGCAAATTACATATCTCAAAAATCTCTTCCATATAATTTTTGGTGTTTTTTTTTGAGATATTATCAAATATTCCAGTAATAAGTTTGTGCTTTGCATTTTTATCGGCAATATCAATATGATTATTTTTCCAAATAAAACCATATTTTTTATTTGCATTTAAGTTAGAAAGCAACATACATGTTTCAGTTTCTTTGTCAAGATTAATCGCAATATCAAATTTTTCATTCGATAAAATATATAAAGAAACAGCATTAATTTTGTATATCTTGTCTATTGCATATTTTGGTAAAATATCTGGAAACTCTGTGAGCCACGTTATTTTACAGTCTGGATAAAGATTTCGATATTTTGTTATTAGCGGAGTCGTTCTGATAACATCGCCTATTGCACCAAGTTTTATTATCAAAATACTCTTTGAAAATGATTTATAATAATCACAAGCGATACAAGAAACATTTTTTAATTTATTGGGTCGACAAGGTATGTTACCTCTAAAATATTTACAATCAAAATTTATTTTTGAACTATCAATTATTTCTTTTTCCATTTTTATTATATTCTTATATTTTTTAGTTTTGCAAAATTAAAAATAGTTTTAATAATTGAAAAATATTTAATGTCAAACTTTATTATAATAGCTTAAAAATCTGACAAACGATGAAAATAATTCTTATTGGCATGCCCGCATGTGGAAAGACAAAAAAATCAAAAATTATTTCTAATGAATTTAATATTCCATTGTTTGACTCAGATAAATATATTGAGGATAAATACAAAATGTCTATACAAAAAATATTTACATTATTCGGAGAAAAAGAATTCCGAAAGATAGAACACAAAATTCTAAAAGAAATATTAAAAGAAAAAAAATATGTTCTTGCCACAGGAGGAGGACTTCCTTGTTTTTATAATAATATAGATTTGATAAACTCTGCTGGCAATACTTTCTTTTTAAATATCAATCTATATATAATATTTAAAAGAATTAAAAAATTCAAAACAAAAAAACCATTGTTTAAAGGACTAAACAACGATGAACTTTTTAATTATTTATTAAAATTATTTGAAATAAGAAAAAAATACTATACACAGGCAAAATATATTTACAACGAAAAAAATGGAAATTTAATTGATTTTATAAAAGAAAAACTGACAATTGTATGATAAGAATTTGTTTATCAGTGAATTACAATAATTAAATATTTTTGTTATTATTATAATTTATTATTTTAAAAATTAGTTCTTGTTCGAAACCTCTGCCAGCAGCATATCTTATTAACTTTATATTTTTTTTATAATTATTTGTTTCTTTTATTGTTTTTGATTTTTGCTCTAACAGTTTTTTCAGAGTATTAATATAATTTTCATTATTAATATTATCTAATTCTTTGTTGATATATTCTTTTGGGATTTTTTTATTATTTAGTGATGCTCGAATTTTTAAACGTCCCCATTTATTTATTTTTACTTTTTCATTTACAAAAGAACGTACATATCTTTTTTCGTCAATAAAATTATTTTTTTCAAGAAGCAACATTATCTCCTTCGAATCATCTGATAAAATACCCCATGTTTTTAATTTATTTATAATATCTAATTTGCATTTTTCGGCTCTGCTACACAAGTTTGCAGCTCTATTGTATGCTTGTCTAATTGTTAGTTGTTTCATAATTTGATTATTTAAATATAAAAATAAAATGCAGTATATTTATAAAAAAAACAAAGGTAATCTTTTTACAAAAAAGATTTTATTATTTTTGCAAAGTTTTTATTAAAATTCAATTTTTTGTTACCCGCATAAGGTTTGATTCCAATTATTGCAAGGTATTATTTTTTAATTAGTATAAATTATGAGCGAAAGTATTTTAAAAGCATTGATGCAATTATTTGCAATTATTGCTTGTCCAGATAGCGATGAGAAAAATAGGCGACCGCTTGTTTTTGACTTTCTAAAACATCAACTTAATCAAAAATTAGTTGACGAATATTTGATTGTATTTGATAATTATTACCATAAACACCAAAAACGACAAAATCGCAAAAAAAGAAAACGTTTAGCTTCAAGTTCAGTCCGCGTATTGTCAATATGTACATTAATTAATAAAGAACTTACACATCGACAAAAAATTATTGTTGTAATTAGATTACTTGAATTTATTGATTCCGAGAGTAATACAACAAAACAAGAACTTGAATTTGTTGAAACGGTATCAGAAATTTTCATGATTCAAAAAAATGATTTTTATGAAATAAGGTCTTTTATTTTTGAATCAAATAATAATATTCCAGATATAAAGAATATTTTGATTATTAACAATGAAAAAATAAATAAATATAAAACAATAAAACATTTATTTTTATCATCGCTCGATTGTCCTGTAATAGTTTACCAAAATAGAACAGCAAATATGTATATTTTTGTTTATCGTGGAGATAAAGAACTATATATAAATGGTCTTTTAATACAAAAAAATAGAGTTTATCTTATGTCTGCAGGCTCAGCAATAAGAAGTGCAAAACGACACCCTATTTATTATAGTGATATTGTAAGTGCTTTTAACGAAGCCGCTCTAAAAACAAAAATTATTTTTGAAGCTAAAAATATTACATACAAATTTAAAAATAATGTAAAAGGTATCAGGAAGACAAGTTTTACCGAAAAATCTGGTAAACTTATTGGAATAATGGGTGGTAGTGGTTCAGGAAAATCTACTCTTTTGGGCGTTCTTAATGGAACATTTACACCAACAAATGGTAGTGTAAAAATTAATGGTTTTGATGTTCATAAAGATAAAAAACAAATCGAAGGAATTATAGGTCATGTCTCACAAGACGACCTATTAATAGAAGAACTTACTGTTTTTCAAAATATTTATTACAATGCCAAACTTTGTTTTGAAGGTTACAGCAAATTTCAACTGCTAAGTAAAGTAATAGCTGTATTGAAAAGTATGGGACTTTACGAAATAAAACATATGAAAGTTGGTAGTCCACTTAATAGAAAAATTAGTGGCGGACAACGAAAAAGATTAAATATAGCTCTTGAATTTATCAGAGAACCTTCTGTATTATTTCTTGACGAACCAACATCAGGTCTTTCATCAAGAGATTCAAGACATATTCTTGACCTTCTGAAAGAATTATCATTAAAAGGAAAATTGATTTTTGTCGTAATACATCAGCCTTCATCTGATATTTTTAAAATGTTTGACAGACTGATGATAATTGACAAAGGAGGTTATTTTGTTTATGATGGCAATCCAGTAGATTCAATTGTATATTTTAGGTCGTATATAAAGCAGGTAGCACCGCGCAGTGAAAGCGAATGTACTTTATGCGGAAATGTTAATTCGGAACAAATTTTTGATATATTGGAATCGCCAGTACTTGACGAATACGGAAATATAACATCGACACGTAAAATATCGCCTTACGAATGGAACAAATATTTCAAAACAAAAAAAACAGAACCAGAAAAAATTGAAACAAATAAAAAACTACCAAAAATTCTATTTAAAATACCAAACAGATTCAAACAATTTTGTATTTTTGCAAAACGAGATATTACATCTAAATTTGCAAATAAACAATATTTATTGATAAATTTGTTGGAAGCTCCGTTTCTGGCTTTTATGCTTTCGTATATAATTAAATTTCATGCTGTTGGTAACAATCTTAGTTATACTATAAGCCAAAATGATAATTTGCCTGTATATATATTTATGTCGGTAATTATAGCTTTATTTATAGGAATGACAATAAGTGCCACTGAAATAATCAAAGACCGTAAAATACAAAAAAGAGAATCGTTTCTTAATCTTAGTAGAACGAGTTATTTATTTTCAAAAATAAGTGTACTTTTCGCGTTGGCTGCCTATCAGGCATTGATTTATGTTTTAATTGGAAATTTAATTTTAGAAATAAAAGGTATGTTTGTAGAATACTGGATAGTTTTGTTTTCGTCTTGGATTTTTGCAGTTATGCTGGGGCTTAATATATCTGATGGTTTTAAAACAAGTGTTACAATTTATATAATTATTCCGTTTTTAATTATTCCTCAAATCGTTCTAAGTGGTATAATTGTGCGATACGAAAATCTGAACCCTGAAATTGTCGTACCTAATAAGATTCCTTGGTTTGGTGAAATTATCACAGCACGTTGGGCATACGAGGCGCTTGCCGTAGATCAGTTTGTAAATAATGATTATCAAAAACCTATCTATAAATACAAAAGAAAAAAACATCATGCAAATTATAAAAAAGATATTTGGCTAAACGAACTTAATAATAGATTTAATTATTATTTAAGAAATAAAGATGATAAAGAAAAAAAATCTGAAATTATATCTAATTTAGAAGTACTAAGAAATGAAATCAATAAAGAAGTATTAAAAAATAAAAAAATAAAAAGTAATATTAATATCGAAAATCTTTTTATTGATAAAATAAATAAAAATGATATTATAAATGTTAAGAAATATTTTGATGATATAAAAAATTATTACATTAAAATATTTAATTACAATGATAACAAAGAAGAAGAATACGTAAATAAACAAACAAAAACAGAAGATCTTGAAAAAAAATATTCTATATTAAAAAGTAAATATCATAATAAATCTCTCGAAGATTTTGTTACAAATGCAAAAGAGCTGAACAGCATTATTGAATTTGAAGCTAATCTTTACCGAAAAGTTGATATGATATATAAATATCCAGACGGATTTATTAAAGCTCATTTTTATGCACCGAAGAAAAGAATTTTTGGAAAATATTATGACACAATTTATGTGAACACTGGAATTATTTGGTTGTTTGTCGTTTTACTTTATATAACTTTATATTTCAGTGTGTTAAAGAAAAGTTTAAATTTTATAGACTATATAAAGATGAGATTTAACAAAAAATGAACAGATTAAATTTGCCAAGATATAAATTAAAAATAAAATCAATAGAACATAAGCAATATATTTTTTGTTCTATAAGAAAAAAATATGTTGTTTTAACAAATGAAGAGTTCGTGAGGCAAAATTTTATTAAATATTTGATTTTGGAGAAGAAATATCCGTCTGGATTAATAGCCGTAGAGGCTTTATTAAAAATTAATAACTTAAAAAAACGAGCAGATATTATTTTATTTGATAGACAAGGAAGAGCAATTATAATTGTTGAATGTAAAGCGCCAGAAGTTAAAATTACACAAAAAGCATTTGACCAGGTTTTGCGATATAATATTAATCTACGTGTTGATTTTCTTATTGTTACAAACGGAATAAAACATTACTGTTGCAAACTTGATTTTGATAAAAATTTATACATATTCTCGAACGAAATACCTGATTATAAAAAAATATAATAATGAAATTTTAATGTTTTAAAAATTTAAAAATTCAATAATATTTCTATTAATAACAAAAACGAAAAATAACTAATTTTTTATAAGTATAATAAAATATATAAAATTACTTTAATACTTTACAAAATTATTATATCTAATTAGAATCAGAAAAATAAGGATATTTTTTTATAATATCGGTCTTATTTTTGTTGAGTTTATTTTTACATATTACTCTTGTTTTATTTTTTTGTTATTTCTATATATAAATGCAAATAACAAAAAGAAATCATTTTATGAACTTTAATTTATTTTTGTACCTTCAAAATCCAATAAAATGAAAAAATATTATTCTTTTGCTGTGCTAATATTTGTATTTTTTTTCGCCTGTAAAACTGAAAGAAAGCAGAGTTCCAACTCGCCGTTTAGTAAAATTGCAGAAGGAAATATTTTTAGCGATAAAATAATTCGTGATATTTATACATTTCAATATCATAGGAATACAAACTCAATAATAAAAATTTTGAAAGGAAGCATTTCTGAAAATTTTAAATATAAAAAACACTGTATTTTATCGCTTGCATCTATTCAGGATACGACTTCTATTAGTGTTCTCGCTGATTTTTTGTATGATAAAAATAAAGAAATTAGACAGCTTGCCGCCTATGCAATAGGACAAATTGAAAGTCCTTTATCAGAGAGTAAATTGTTAGATGCTTTTTTAAACGAAAGTTCACTTCTTGTTAAAGAAGAAATATTGCAGGCAATAGGTAAATGCGGGACACAAAAAGGTTTGTCTTTTATAGAAAAAATTACTTATGATAAAAATAAAAAAAATATCCTTAAAGGAAAAATAATGGGTCTTGCAAAATTTGCAGAGAGGAATATAGTATCCGACTCCGTCACAAATGAAATTTTTGCTATTCTTAGAAATCCTAAAATGGACGAAAAAATAAAATATCTTTGCAGTTGGTATCTTCTACGCTCAAATATCGACTTAAATAGATATTCAAATAAAATAATTTCTGTTTATCCTAATTCAGGATATATTTATACAAAAAGTAATATTATAAAATTATGTTCAAAGAGTCGTAAACCAGCGATACTTAAATTTTTAAAAAAAATATTAAAATCAAAAAAAAATGATTATAGATTAAGAGTAGATGCAATTAAATCGAGTAAAATTTTCGGTTACAACGAGATGGAATCAATAATGAATAAATTGTTGCGTTCACGTAATATTCATATTGCAATAACAGCTGCTGATTTTTTTATTGAAAAAGGAAATAAAAATAGTTCTAAAAAATATTATTCAATCGCAAAAAAAATGAGTGTTTGGCAAACCCGAACAAAAATGTTCAAAGCGGCACTAAAATATGCTGATAACAAAAAAGATATTAGTAAAGCAATTATGTCTGGTTATGAAGCGAGTGAAGATGTTTACGAAAAATCAAGTCTCATTGAAGCACTTTCTTTTGATATTAGTAAATATGAATATGTTTCAGAAATTGTATTTGATTCTGATAATCATGTTGTTAGGACGGCTGGGATTAATTCGTTATCTTTGATGCGACATTCAAAAGATTTTAATAAATACAAAGTAAAATTAAAAACAGAAAAGGGGATTAGTTTAGATGCCGAATTTGCGGAGATATTCAAAAAAGCAATATTGTCTGGCGATATCGCATTGATGAGTATTGCGGCATCTGTGATACGCGAACCAAAATTTAAACACAACCTTATATATAAGAATACTTTTTTTATAACACAAGCTATTGATAAATGTTTATTGCCTCGTGATTATGAAGCTTATGTGTCATTATTAAAAGCTGACAAATTTATTAATGGAACAAAAAATCAGATAAAAAAATTAGATATAAAATATAAAACTATCGACTGGGATTTGATAAAATCTATACCGCCAGAACAAAAAATCAAAATTTTTACAGATAAAGGCAATTTTGTTATTCAATTAAAAGTAAACAATTCTCCATTTTCTGTTTCAACATTTGTTGACCTAATAATTGATGGTTTTTTTAATGACCATAGTTTTCATCGTGTTGTTCCCAATTTTGTTATACAGGATGGTTGTCCACGGGGTGATGGTTGGGGCAATGTTTCGTTTGCAATTAGGTCTGAATATCCGCCAATAAAATACGAAGAGGGTATTGTTGGACTTGCCTCATCAGGAAAAGATACAGAATCGAGTCAATGGTTTATCACCAATACAATGACTCCACATCTTGAAGGAAAATATTCTGTTATTGGAATTGTTGTTGCTGGTTTGGACGTTATTCATAAAATTCAAATCGGAGATAAAATTAAAAAAATTAAAATATTAAAATAATCGCTCTGACTTGTTAGTAAATTATGAATTATAAATTACGAATTACGAATTGGTTTACACCTGATAATAAGTATTTTACAAAAAACAAATCAAAAAGTTATTTTTTAACGATTACTTAGCTTTGTATTTACATTTCTTTCATATTTATTGAAGAAGAATACGGTAGAGATTTTATATAGTTTTCCATAAATAAGAAATCTGGTCTATTGTTTTTGGCAGGTAATTTTATTAAAGTTCTTTTCATTCTTGTCTGGCTGCATTTTCTTCCATAATTATATCTGTATTGTTCTAAATTAAATATTGTTACAAAGAACATTGCTGTAAATCTGTTCATTTCAAATTTTGGAACTAGTTTTTCTACATGGTCGCTGGCAGAGAAAGGTCTTTCTTGATATGAACAATATCCAACCACTGCACTATCAACAGTTAGAACATTTCCTTGTTCTGTATAAAAATCGTAAAAACCAGCTACTCCATTGTTTGTAGCTTGTGTTGTTACATAAGGATATTTTCCTTTTCCGTGTTCTTGTAATTGTAAAAGACTTGTTGTTTTACTTCCTTTTACTTCAAATAAATCTGTAAGTTTGTAATACTTCCATTCTCTATCTTTTAATAATATTTTTTGTTGCTTTTCTGGCTTATCTAAAACTTGTTTGTTAAGTCTGTTCCCAAGCAAATAAGTTGCATAATTAAGTAAATTATTTTCAAAAAAGGAACGTTTTAATTTCTTATAATCTGTTTCCATGTATGCTTCTGCGACCCATTCGTCTTTTGCTGTAATAATTCTATTTATGCTAAACCCTGGTTCTTTTTTTTTATTTATAAAATTAGATAACCATTTTTCTTTTATTGTTTTCCAAGTTCCGTTTGCATCAATTCTACCTTTACCTTTTCTTTTTACAAAACCATCGTCTTTGTAATATCCAAAATATGTTTCTTTATTTTTATAATGAGATTTGTGTGCTGTAAAAATCATAATACAAGATACAACGTTCACTTTTGAGTTAAAAAACAATTCATCTGGCATTGACAAAACTGCTTCAAGTGTATGTTTTTTTAATAATTTTTTTTTTAATTCAAGAACTTTCCCACGTTGTGATAGAGCGGCTTGCATTGGCACAATTGCGATACAAGTTCCGCCATCTGTAAGGCATTCTAAATTATTCAAAATAAATTCTAATTCGTCTGTATCTTTCTTTTTATTAGACTTATACGGTGGGTTTAAAAATCCAACTGTTGGCTTTTTTTCTTTTACTTCGTTCATTATTTTTTCTTCAAAACAACTACCATTTATAATATTTGTTTTTCCGTCTTGATGAATATACATATTAGAAACTGCAAGCGCAAAAATATGAGATTGATATTCTGTTCCAATCAATTGGTTGGCTTTTATTTCTTTTATTTTTAACTTGTCTTCTTTTGCGTCATCAATCATTTTTTTCATCGCACTAATCAAAAAACCACCTGTGCCAGTGCAATTATCATAAGCAATAGTATTTTTATTTACCTGTGCTAAATCTGCAAAAAGCTCAGTAATATGCGGAGGAGTTAAAACTATTCCAAGTCCTTTATCGCTATTTGCATATCTTAAAAATTCAACATATAACTGTCCAAGTATATCAAAATATTTATGCGTTTTGATAAAAGAATTTATATTTTCATCTATTTCATCTATCAGTTCTTTTAGAACATTATCTTTTGTAGAAAGCGATGTATCTGTTTTTATAAAACTAAATTGTGTGTTTAGATTTTCTAATCGTTTTGGTTTTATATTTGCACTTTCAAGTTCATTTGAAACAGTTTGAACAAGTGCATTCGCAAGGTTTTTGGGTGTATTATGTGAGTAATAAGAATTTCTAAATGCTTGACTTTCTAAGGCTATTAAAATACAACTTATTAATAAACTTCTCTGACTTTCGAGTATTTTATGAGTATGTAATTTTTCGTTAAGCTTTCTTGTAAATTCAAGCAAAGTATGATAATCTTGTCTTATTTTAGGTTCACTTTTTAAATATCCGTCTAAATAATTTTGAGCTGATAGAAATTTATCATCGAAAATTTCAAAAGCTTTCTTCTCACTTTTTAGATGTAAGAAGTGAGATATTTTTAATTCTTGTTCTGTCTCTCCACTTATTGCAATAGCAAGCACGTCATAACTTTTTGATAAATAAGAGGCATAAAGCAAAACTCCGTCAACAGCAAATTCAGAATATTTATTTTTATTTTCACTTTCGTGCTTTCTAATATCTGCTTTACATTCAATAACAATCAATAGATCTTTATTTTTTTTGAATGATATCAAAAAATCTGGTCTTCCTTTTCCTGTTCCTTTTTTAGATGCTGTTTTTAATAACTTATCAATTTTATGATTATCAGAACTCTGCTCTTCTATCACTATTTTATCTTGAAATTGTTCAAAATGTTTGCGAGTAATTATTTCTGTTTTTCTTTCGTTTGCCATTTTTTTTGTAGGTAAAAATATTATTTTTAATTAAAATACAAAATTTAATCTTTACAAAACAGTACTTTAACAGCCTGTAAGTTTACATAAATTTGTTTCAATTTTTCTGTATCAAGACAATCAAAACTTTTCGAAACAAAATACTCGTATTTCTCGTTTTCTAATTTTTCCAATATTAAAAAAAACCAGTGTTGTCTTATTATATAACAGCCTTGTATTTTGTCTTTATTATTTATTTTCATTGCGACCAGCATTTCTGCAATTAATTGCATTTCTGGATATGAATCTGTGTGAGAGCGTTTAAAAATTCCTGTATAAAAAAATAAGGATGTTCAGGAAAAAAATCGCCTTTTGCCAGCATAAAATCTGGTCGCCCTTTCAAGAAAACATCATTTACTTTTGCCGAAATTGAATATTCGTACCAGTCTTTTATATCATCAAAAATAAAATCAACTTTATGAAGTACAGGAATTATAAACCTTGCCTTCAACTGCTCTTCATTAAAACTTTGCAAATAAAGTTTGTTATTTTTTATTAATTTATTTAAATAAAATTCTTCGTTTCCCGTAATTTTATAATCATACGAAAACCATTTATCAAACTTTTGGTTGTTATTTTTCTTTTTTATATTTACAGTATTTTTAATATCCTGATATGTAACACTTCTAAATGTTATTTCTGTTTTCTTTTTTTCTAAATATTTCATAGTTATTTATTGAGAATTATTGACCGTTTATAGCAAACATTTTTTTTATCTTTTATCAATTGTTTTTTTAGTTCCATTATATTTTCGAATTTTATTTCTTTGCGAATATAATATTCGAAATATATTTTTAATTCGCAGTCATAAATTTGTTTATTGAAATCAAAAATATTAACCTCAATTGTTTTTTTTGTGCTATTTTCAACTGTCGGACGGTTTCCGATATTTAGCATTCCATAATAAATTGTTTCTAAATGTTTTATTTTTACAGCATAAACACCTTTTTGTGGAATTATTTTATTTTTATCAGCGATAATAATATTTGCCGTAGGGAAATCAATTAATCGTCCTAATCCGTTTCCGCGAACAATTTTACCTGAAATAAAAAAATTATATCCCAAGTATATATTTGCTTTTTTAATATTTCCTATTTTTAAAAGATTCCTTATTTTTGTTGAACTGATATTAATTTTGTCTTCTTTTATCGCTGTAACCTTTTCTATATCAAAACCAAAAGGCTTTGCATATTTTCTTAATATATCAATATTTCCTTGCCTGTCTTTTCCGAACTGATGGTCGTAACCTACAACGAGATGTTTTACATTAAGTTTTTTGAATAGTATATTTTCTATAAAATAACAAGAATCAAATTGTGAAAATTCTTTTGTAAACGGCAATACAATAAGATGTTTTATTCCTATCTTATCAAGTAAATTTATTTTCTCTTCAAAAGAATTTAAAAGTTTTAGGCTCTTTTCTTTTGGAAATAATAAATATCGCGGATGCGGATTAAATGTAAGAACAACAGATTCTCCACCAAATTGTTTTGCTGTTTTTTTTAGATGTTTCAATATTTTTAGATGTCCTCTGTGAACACCATCAAAAGTTCCTATTGTAAGAATCGTATTGTTGACTTTAAATTTATCAATATTTGTATAAATCTTCAATTTTTATATTTATTAAATGTAAATTATTAAAGTTTTGAAAATCTTAAACTATCAAACACACATAAAGTTGATTAGAAAGTTATTTATTTGTTTAATTCTTCGATATAATTATTAAGTTCCAGTATAGAATCGTAGAACTCAAATACATCGAAAACAATAAAATAATTTCCTACATCGTATGTTTTTTTATAAGCAAACTTAGCTAATCTGATTTTAGTGTCTTCGAAATCGAAAGAGCCAGCTAAATGTTTCACCTGATTTGCAGTTAAACAATTTGAAGTTACTATTTGTTTTGCAATTATAAGTTTTTTACTTTCAAAATCAGTTTTTAGTACAGTATTTTTAGCAACACGAAAATTAGCATCAGACATCGGATGCGAACAACCAATTGGACCTGAATATCCGGGCATTTTATAAACTTTTTTGTTCTTCTCTGTATCTTTATTTTCTTTTTCTTTTTCAATTTTCACAATTTCTTTTTGTGGTAATATTGTATCGTTATACCAACGCAATTCTTTTTGTCCGTTCCTTTGATTTTTAATAATATAAGTTGTCTCGTATCCAGTTTTTGTAAAAATATTATTTTCAATAGAATTATATGTTGTGTTTTCAAAAATTATTTTCATCTCATAACTCACAGATTGTAAGTCGTTCATCTTAACAATTGATAAAGGAATTATATTTTGTTCTATGCCATTTAATGTTACTTTAAAAAGGTCTTCATTTTTTGAAAAAATAATTAAATTTGATGTCTTTTGAGCATCTGCAAAAACTGAAATAGATATTAAAATAATGACAAGAACTATACTTTTATTTATTTCATGGACTTTTCTTATTTTCATTATATTTAATTTTTACAATTTTTTAATACCTATTCCAGGTAAATTGTTTAGTGTAACTTTACCTTTTACAACTGTCATACCTTTGTAAATATCATTGCTAATTAATAAATTTCCATCGAGGTCTGCCCAGTCAACAATTGGCGATAATTGTGCTGCCGCCGAAACAGCGCAAGAAGTTTCGGTCATACAACCTATCATTACTTTCATATCCATTGCGCGTGCCACAGTAATCATTTTATGAGCTTCTCTTAAACCAGTGCTTTTCATTAATTTAATATTTATTCCAGAATAAACACCTTTAAAATTAGCAATATCAGATAGCCTTTGGAAAGCTTCATCTGCAATAGTTGGTAGCGGACTGTTCTCTGTGAGCCATGCCATTTCGTCAATTTTTGTTTTAGGCATAGGTTGTTCTATAAATTCAATACCTTTTTCTTTTAACCAGAAAATCATATCTAATGCTAATTTTTTATCTTTCCAACCTTGATTAACATCAACATACAGTGGCACATCAGTAATTGAACGAATTGTATTAATCATTTCTTTGTCGTTTCCGCCGCCGAGTTTTACTTTAAGTACTTTGAAACGTTTTGCTTCTTTGGTTTTTATTCTTACAATATCTGGTTTATCTATTCCTATTGTAAATGAAGTCACTGGCGTATTTTTCGGATTAAATCCCCACAACTTATACAACGGTTGATTTACAATTTTCCCGATTAAATCGTGAAGTGCAATATCAACAGAAGCTTTTGCCGCTCTATTTTTCGTGTCAATTGCATCAACATATTCCAAAATATCATCAGTCATAAAAGGGTCATTAAATTGACCAAGTTTAACTTTTTTCAGGAATTTGATTACAGATTTTTGTGTTTCGCCAAGGTAAGGAGGCATAGAAGCTTCGCCATAACCAACAAGCCCATCGTATTCTATTTCCGTTAAAACCACAGGAGTCGTAGTTCTGGAAAAACCAGATACTGTAAAAGTATGTTTCAACTGTAATTCATAAATTTTATAACTTAGTTTCATTTTTCCGCTTCTTTTTATTTGTGGAACACTTCCGTAAACACTCCCCGAAATTACAGCACCAAGTGATGCGATACCTACCGTTTTCACAAAATTTCTTCTGTTTGTTTTCATAATTAATTAATAATTAGTATCATTGTTGTTCTGTTATCTGAAAAAAAAGGTCTAAAATAATGTTGTCATTTTTGAAAATATATTTATTCTTTATCTGGTAATACGAGATTTACTTTTTCAGAAATAAATCTATTTGTATAAAAAAAATCATTACCTAAATTAATAAGTTTTTTTCTTGTTATTGGACACTCTTTCCAATTATAATCTTCATTAAAACTCCTGTCTATATCATACCAATAAAAAAGGTGTTTATTATTGTCTAATTTTATATTTACTTTTTTAATAGCATCTAAAATTGATTTAAGTAATGAACAATTAAAATCAAATATCGTTTCATCATCATTATCTAACCATTTTTTGTAATAATTTCTATAATCTGTTATCCAATTATTTAAATCAATATTTTGATTTATCAAAGATATAAAATATTTTTGTTCTGAAAATTTAACTATTTTTTCAGTTTTCATTTCCCAAATTATATATTTTGTATTTGGCAACCACATTAATTTATAATATAATTTTCTCATCTATTTTAAGGTTTTCTAAATCATTTATCAGATAATTTCTAATGAGAATAATGTTGTCATTATGTTTATATTTTGTGGTGATTAAAAATTTGTGCTTGTCTGGTGTTTTTCACCTGATAGTGAGATAAAAATACCTGCTGAGCGCAGACCAAATAAGTTTAAACTGTCTTCATGGTTTTAAGCCAGACTGACAGTAATTTATTATCTTATAATTTCTCTATAAAATTCATTTTCATTAATTTGTTGTATTCCGATTTTATCTTTTTCATTTTTCACTCTTATTGCTCTTATAAAGCGTGGCGCATATTCAGCATCAAAATTATTTTTTGTACTATCAATACTATTTATTCTTACCATTCCAGAGGCATGAATAAACTCTGTATTACCGATATACATTGCAACATGTGTAATTTTTTCGGGACGTTTACGCGAAGCTTTTCTTCCGAAAAATAAAAGGTCGCCGACTCTCAGGTTTTTGTATTCGTATTTGCTTGTTATTTTTTTTCCATATTTTATTTGTTGTGAGGCATCTCTTTGTAACACAGTACCATTCATAAGATATATCAAAGAAGTAAAACCACTACAATCAATTGCTTTTGACGATGTCCCGCCCCATAAATATGGAATACCAAGAAATTTTTTTGCTGTTTTAACTAATTCTTTTTCAACAATCTTTTTATTGAATATTTCCTCTGCATATACAACCTCTGTTTTCCTTACAAAAGCTACACGTTTGTCGGGATATTTTACTTTGTAAAAATCATTATTATAATTCGTTACTGATAATATACAACCTATTACCAAATCTGAGATTGTTTGTGAATTTTTATCTGGTTTTGAATAAGAAAATCCGTATTGTCTATTATAAATAACTTTTTTTGATTTCTTATATTCAGATAATTCTGTTTTATTTATTTTTACGATTGCCTGTACATCTACCCATGCTATGTATTTGTTTGGTGTTTGCACTAAGTACCAACCTTTTGTTTTTTTTAATATTTTTATTGGTGTTCCAAGCAAAACTTGTGTTGATATTTCTGCACTGTGTCGCGGATTGGAGCGCAAATTAGCAACAGAGTTATTAACCAAAGCATTAACAACTTGTTCATCGCTTTCTTCTGGTAGTAATTTGATATTATTTTCTAATTTCGGATATTTTTTTTCAACAATATCAACAATATCATTATATGCTTCTTTCTTATCAAGCTCTCCGATTAGTTTTATTTTATTTAAAGAATCAACAAATGACACGTTCCAAAGCGAGATTCTTTTATCAGGAGCATTGACAGTTTTTATAGAATCAAGAAGAAAAATAATATTTTTTTGTCTGTCGTTGTTGAGCTGTGAATGACATGAACTTGCAACTATCAAAATAACTATTACTATTAAAGCAATATGACCTGTTCGTTCTAATATTTCCATAAAAAAAAATTATTGTAAATAAAAAATATAGTATAAAAAACAAAAATACTGTATTATGTTTAATATAACAAATTTAATTTACAATAAAAATAAGCAAGTTTTTAGTGGTTAGTTGTTAGTTGTTAGTGGTTAGTTTTTAGTGGTTAGTTTTTAGTGGTTAGTTTTTAGTGGTTAGTGGTTAGTTGTTAGTTGTTAGTGGTTAGTGGTTAGTTGTTAGTGGTTAGTGGTTAGTGGTT
>JAOZMB010000140.1 GCA_029934515.1 Bacteroidales bacterium | reverse complement strand
TGCAAAAAAGATAGAACCAAAAATTTATAAATACGGTTTTTTAAAAATTTAAAATGAAATTATGTCATATAAAAATAGGTGGTACTAATTAAGTAATGCTATTTGTTATTTTTTTTATATCTTTGCAAAAAAATTAAATTAGATATTATGTCAGAAGTTACTTGTCCTTCTTGTTGTTCATCCAATATAAAAAAAATGGTCATATTCATACAGGAAGTCAAAATTATAAATGTTTAATTTATATTAAATCCAACAAAGAAATATATAAGCGAAACCGAGCGTGAGCTTGTTAAAAAATTATTATTGGAACGTATCTCATTATCTGGTATTTGTCGGTCTGTAAATGTTAGTATGACTTGGCTTTTAAAATTTATTAAGAATGTTTATGAATCTGTTCCAAAAAATTCTCAAATTTATTTTTGTCGGATTGATAATCATCAAAATCTTGATAATCTTCCCATGTTCCTTCTTCGGGAATTTTGCCTGTACGATACAAATTCTCAAATTTCTGAATTCATGAATAAAGTTTATTTTGTTTTATAAAATCTCTTATTAACAAGCCAAGATTTTCTAATAATTCATTTGAGGCATTGCTTCCACTTAATTGATTTGTGTGGATAACCAGTTTCGTTTTATTCTCATTATAATGAACATAAAAATATTTTTCTGATTTCGTGGTAGTAGTCGTATAATTATGGCTGTATTTAACACCAAAAAGATTATCTATTTGTCTATCGTCTCCTTCTCCAAAATTCCAAATGTAGTTTGAACAAGCTAAAACAATAATAGGGAAATTCTGAATAAAGTCAGACTTAAAAAAAACATCTTTCCTTTTTTTGAGTTTTGGCTTGAAGTCCTTTTCTTTTTGAGCCTTAGATGTTGTTTTCTCAGGATTGTCGTTCATCTCAGTAATAAAAAAGTGCTTTTGGAAGTCATAGGGTCTATCTTTATCAGTAACCATTTCTCCGTTAAAAATAACATCACATAATTTCTGATACTTTCTCCAAGTTTGTCCTTCTCCATGTTCATTAATTTTCACACCTTTAAATGCAAAAATGGGATTGTTGGTCGCATATCCATCGTTAATGTAGGCTTCGTATATCCAATTTTTAGTAATCTCACAAATGTTATTTTCAATATTTCTTATCCAATCAAAAGCATTTTGTTCGTAATTCTTCTTGTTTTGCTTTTCCAGCATATTTGTATCACTTATCGCTGTTTCTTTTCCAACAATAAGTACTTTGGAATTTGGATTTCCTGTACCTATGTAAAACTTTTCTTTTACTCCTTGATTTACAATCTCTGTAAAACTATCTGAATATTTCATAATTTCTACTTTTTGATTACCGTTATCGCCCGGCTTGGAGCTGTTCTTTTTATAGTTTTTGTAGCTTGCGAAAAAAACTATAAAAAGAATTGCCTCGAAGCCATTGATGTGTGCTGTGAGCTTTGCAGTTCTGCGGATTTGTTATTTTGCAAAAAGTTGTAATCTTTTCAGGTCTATCTATGAATACAAAATTAATAAGAAAAAACTAATTACAAAAATTTTTATTACAAAAATTTCAATTGCTTTAAAAACCGTAAAATTATAAAACCCTAAATTTACCATACTTTATTGAGCGGATACTTTAAAGCCATTAAAACTCAATATTTTCAAAATATTAATTCCTTGATTTTTCATCACTTAAATATTTTTATGCATCTGCCCTAAAATTGTATAAATTTGTTCTTATTTTAAAATAAGAATTTGTAAATTTGCAAAAAAATTTTAAAATCAAAAATACAAAAATTATGAAAGGAAGAATAAAATGGTACGACTCTACAAAAGGTTTTGGATTTATAAATACAGAAGAAGGTAATGAATTATTTGTTCATTATACTGGTATTAATAGTAAAAAATACGAAATTTTTGAAACAGGAGAAGAAGTTGAGTTCCAAATTGCAGAAAGCAAAAGAGGCCCACATGCAATAAATGTAATAAGAGTAGAAGAATAAATAACAACTTTATTTATTAATTTTATATTTTTTTCTACGGTTTAATTTTATTCTCATTTGAAGTTTCACTTCTGATTTATTATTTCCATTTATTTCAGTTAGTTGCGTTCC
Source organism: Bacteroidales bacterium (assembly GCA_029934515.1). GTDB lineage: Bacteria > Bacteroidota > Bacteroidia > Bacteroidales > JAADGE01 > JAOZMB01. The sequence goes on along the minus strand of JAOZMB010000140.1, from coordinate 6,027 downwards.
TATGTTTTCTTTATCTACATATCCAAACTGTGAATATCTTATCCAGATGTCAATGAAATTTTCAACAACTGTATATCTTATATTAAAATATGTTCTGAAACCTTTTCCTACGTATGCTGGAATAGAATATCCGTATAATATATCATTTTCATAGGAATAAATTCTGGCATTATAATCTGTATCAAACAATCCGAAACGAAAATTTACGACCATCGGAAAACTCTGTGGACTATAATTTATATCTTGATATAATAGAAATCCTGTCTCTGTGCTTCTGTCTTCTTTTTTATATTGCGAAATACCGAGACGATTTTTTAATAGAATAGTTTTTGATACACGATAAGAAATATTAAATCTAAATTCCTGTTTTTTTGAAATAACAAGAGGTCGGATAGATGTGTAATCGTCAGCGCCGTTTACTTGTTTATTCTCGTGCTTGTAACGAATCCCTGCTTTAATGTATCTGTTTATGTTATAACTAATTGAAGAGAAAAAATCAAATCCATCGGATGGTGCGTCTGCATTAAATCTTAGCCAAAGGAATTTGTAAATATCGTAATAAGCTGTAATTGTAAATTTTCTGAAAGGGTGAATTTCTGTTCCAATGTACAAACCTTTTTCATTTGAGGTTCCAGCTTTTTCGGCAAATCCTGTCGAATAATATGCTCTATAATCTCTCGTGTAATGTCTGTGTAATGCAGCAAGCGAAACCTGAGGAACAAGCGAAATTAATGTTCCGTTAAGTATTGCAAAACCTCCATTTAAGCTCACTGCTGTTTCACCAAAAAAATAAAAATTATGATAATTTGCCTGATAATCAATACTTGCATTTGCATTTTTAGAACCTTGAAAATCGAACTTTTGATATGGTTTTATTTCTTTTTTCAAATCTGTACCAAAATGATATTGAATAAATGAAGCACCTATTTTGAACCTTTTTTTGTTCCATTGTAGATTGCCACCATAAATAAATTCAGAAATATTTTTTCTGTCTTCAAGTTCATTAATTGTTCTGTGCATACCGGTTCTCACAAATGATGTAAAAATATCAGAGTTGTTTGTCAAAGTATCTAATTTTTCAATATTACCATCAATATTTTTATATGAAATAAAACCAGTTATATCAAAATTACCAAAAACTGCCGTTCCTGCGAAGCCTCTCATAAATTTATTTTCATCTGTCGAAGAGTATTTTTTTATTCCATTAAATTTTCGTCTTATATTTAATGGATAAGATGATTTTCCTAACACCAAATCCGAACATATAGCTAAGCTCTGTCCAAATTTTACATGATAATCTCCGATAAAAATATTTTTGAACTTCCAAAAATCTTTTATAACTATGTGTCCAGAATAATAATCAAAACCGTATTTTTGTGCTCCTGCGAAGAACTCCTCGCCTGCATCTTTTTCTGCAACAAAACCAAATTGGATTTTCTTTTTATAATCAAACTGATAGCGTGTATAATATTTATATTTATTTCCAAGATATCGTTTATTTTTGTTCAGTTCTAATTCTGCTTCATCTATATCAGAGAAACCTTTTTGTTCTTGAATCAAAAAAATTGTTCTTAAAAAAACTGTATGTTTTCCGAATTTAATAGCTTTTTTAAAATCTGGTATTTGTTGTTTCTCAGCTTTTGCGACCATCACAAAAGGTAATAACATCTGTATTGCTTCACTCGACAAACCTTCAACAAGTTGCAATTCATATATTGTTTGCATCTCGCCAGAATATCTTTGATAATGAAGTATATTTTCTATCTGAAAATCGTTCAAGAACTGTATCGTTTCCAAATCTGCACGTGTGGCTGTGTTTATGTTCAACGGGTTTTCCAGAAAAAACATTAAATCATCAAATAAACTTGTATAATCAATAGCTTCTTCACTTGAAGTAGCAATCTCCTCAATAATATTTTCAATAATTTTTGTATTCTCTGGAAACTGAGCAAACGAAATGTTTGTTGTTAAAATTATCAAACAATAAATAATGGAAAATCTCATAAATATTCGTTGATAAAATAATGAACTAATTATGCTTTTAATTTATTTCCCAAAAATATTACTTAAACTGCCCATTCCGGGCATTAAATTATTTGCTACTGCTCCCATTTCATTTTTTTGAACTTTTTCTATTTTTTTTAGAACTCTATTTATTGCTACCATCATTAAATCTTCGAGTGCTTCTTTATCTCCAACAATTTTATCACTTATCTCAATATCTTTAATCAACCTGTTACCTGTTGCCGTGATTTTAATCAATCCACCTTCCGCTTCCGCTTTTATTCTTATATTATCTAATTTTTGTTTTGCTTCTTCCGTTTGATTTTGCATTTGAGACATTAATTTTTCAAACATAATTTTTATTTGTTAAATTTAGTTAATAAGTTTAATAATATCATCTACTTTTACAATATGTCCTAATAATGTAGCTGATGTACAGTTTGTTACGACAACCCTTACAATATCGCCTATTTTGGAATTTATCTTCGGAAATACAATTACTTTGTTTTGCGAATTACGTCCAAAATATCTGTTGCTTGACCTCTTTGATTTTCCTTCTATCAGTACATAAAAAGTTTTATTAATATCTTTTTTATTACTCTCCAATGATATTTTAGTTTGTAAATTTATAATTTCTCTTAAACGTTTTCCTTTTGTTCGTTCTGGTATATCGTCCTTATAATTTCTTGCAGCATACGTTCCCGGTCTGACTGAATATTTAAAAGTGTACGCATAGTCAAACTTTATATTTTTCATTAAAGATATAGTTTGCTCGTGGTCTTCATCTGTTTCAGAACAATATCCAGCAATAATATCAGTAGAAATTGAACAGTCAGGTAAAATTTTTCTTATTGCATTTATGCGTTCTATATAAGATTCTCTTGTGTATCCTCGACGCATTTTTTTCAATATTTTTGAACTTCCAGATTGAAAAGGCAAATGTATATATTTGCATATATTACTATAATCAGCCATTGTTTTTAATACTTCATCTGTAAAATTATTTGGATATGATGTTGCAAATCTTATTCTAATTTCTGGGTTTGCTATTGCAACTTTTCTAAGTAATCCTGCAAAATTCAGTTCATTATTCCAATTATATTTATCTACATTTTGTCCCAAAAGAGTTATTTCTTTATAACCCTCGTAAATAATTTGTTTTATCTCTTCGAGTATAGTCTCTGGACTTCTGCTTCGCTCTCGTCCTCGTGTAAATGGAACGACACAAAATGCACACATATTATCACATCCGCGTATTATTGAAACATAAGCAGATACACCAGATTTATCTCTTCGCACTGGACTAATATCTGCATACGTTTCGTCTCTTGACAGTAGAACATTTATTGCAGTTTGTCCAGATTCTGCTTCTTTTAATAATTGCGGTAAACTACGGTACGAATCAGGTCCAGCAACTATATCAACTATCTTTTCTTCTTCTATTAATTTTTCTTTTAATCGCTCAGACATACAGCCAAGTATGCCAACAATAACTGACGGTCTTGACCTTTTAAGAAATTTAAAAACCTTTAATCTATTACGTATTTTTCTTTCTGCTTTGTCTCTCACAGAGCATGTATTTATAAAAATAACATCTGCCAAATTAAAGTCATCAGTAATTGCATAACCATTGTCAATCATTATAGATATAACAAGTTCACTGTCGGCAACATTCATCTGACAACCGTAAGTTTCGATATATAAAATTGGAGCATCTTTACGATTGTTTGCCTGTTCAATTCTTTGAATTGATGTTAGATATTCTTTTGTATATATTTGCATAAAATATGTTTAAAAATACAAATTTATAAATTATTATGTAAATAATTTAATCAAATCAAAAAAAAAAATTATTTTTGTTTTTTTTTATATATAAAATTTAACAATAAATTATGAAAAGGATAACTTTATTATTTGTTATAGTATTGATAACAGGACAGTTAAGTGTTTATGCACAGGCGAAAGCTTTTGGTGCAAAAGTAACAACATTATTTTCGTGGAGCGAACTATCCACAGAAAATGATTCTATTTATGAGAACGATGGTATAAAACTTGGAATGGGGTTTGGACCGTCATTAAAATTCAAAGTCAGTGAAAGTTTTAGTGCAGAGGTAGGAATTTTATTTACGTGGCAGGGAACAAAATTTACGCAAAGTAATCAAGCAAATGGATTGGATTATGCTTACAAAACAAAATTGCAATATGTAACAATTCCCGTAAATTTTGAAGGAAAAATTCCAATAGCAAATAAAATGAATGCAATTATTGATTTTGGTTTTATTCCAGCAATAAAATTATCCTCAAAAATGGATGTTACAGATAATTCTTTATCGTTGTCTATTGATAAAAACAAAGAGTTCCCAGGCGGTATAGCAAATTTATTTTTATCTGCTGGCGGAGGAATGTCTTATGAAATATTAAAAGGTATTAATTTTTCAACTGTAATAATGTATAATAATGGAATTTTTGATGTTTATGAGGACGATGAAAACGATAATTACATTACAGAACTAAAATTAAAAAACCATTTTATTGCAATAAATTTTGGATTACATATTGATTTTTAAAATTGATTAAAAATCAAAAAAATATTTATAAGTTATTGATTATACTTAACCTATAAATTTTTAAGAAAAGTAATTTGGCGAAGATATTGTAATATAAGTTATAACATTTTGTATTTTCAATACAAATAAATAATATTCAAATAATGAACTCAAATATTAGTTAAATAAAAATATTTATAAATATTTTTTAATCTAAATATAATTATGGAAAAAATCACAGTAATAGGAGCTGGAAATGTTGGCGCAACATGTGCCAATATAATTGCACAAAAGGATTTAGCTAGGGAAGTTATCTTGCTTGACATCAAAAAAGGATTAGCTGAAGGTAAAGCCCTTGATGTCTGGCAAACATCATCAATTCAAAATTTTAATACACGTGTTGTTGGTGTTACCGATGATTATTTAAAAACACAAGGTTCAGGAATTATCATAGTAACTTCTGGCATACCAAGACAGCCCGATATGTCTCGTGATGATTTAATAAAGATTAATACTGGAATTGTTAAAGATGTAATAGAACGAGCAATAAAATATTCTCCTGATGCAATAATTATAATTGTATCTAACCCACTTGATGTGATGACTTATGCCGCATATAAGACAGCCAAGAAACAATCAAATAGAATTTTTGGTATGGCTGGTATTTTAGATGCAGGACGATATAAGGCGTTCCTTGCTGAGTCATTAAATATTTCTCCGAAAGATATCCAAGCTTTATTGATGGGTGGACACGGAGATACGATGATTCCTTTGCCAAGATATACATCAGTAAACGGTATTCCAGTTACACAATTTTTGGACGAAACAGAACTTAGTAAAATTGTAGAAAGAACTAAGAACGGTGGAGGTGAGCTTGTTGGATTAATGGGTACATCTGCGTGGTACGCTCCTGGAGCATCTGCCGCTAAGATGGTGAAAGCAATAGTTAATGATGAGAGAAGAATTTTTCCTGTCTGTGCTCTTCTTAATGGTGAATATGGTCTAAATGATATTTATATTGGTGTTCCTGTAATGCTTGGAAAGAATGGTATAGAGAGGATTATTGAAATTGAACTAAATAAAAAAGAAGAAAAAATGCTAAAAGAATCTGCTGATTCAGTTAGAAGTGTAATGGAAAAACTTGATAAAATGAATATCTTATAAACAAAATATAAATAAGTAAAAAAACAGTATTGTTTTAATAAATTATAAATATTCACAAAAGTATAAAACGCTGGATTTGTCTGGCGTTTTTTTAATATATAATTTTTTTTCTTAATTTTTTCATTGTTAAGAACAATTAATATGATATAATCAAAATAGTCTATTCTGTGCCTGTGCAGTATTTTCACCGCACTTATTTATTCTTAAATGTGGTAAAAATATCCCCCCAATCACAAAAAATTTAAATGTGTAATGTCAGTTAGTAAATTACGAATTATAAATTATGAATTACGAATTGGTTTACACCTGATAA
>JAOZMB010000139.1 GCA_029934515.1 Bacteroidales bacterium | reverse complement strand
GTTAGTTGTTAGTTGTTAGTTGTTAGTTGTTAGTTGTTAGTGGTTAGTTGTTAGTTGTTAGTGGTTAGTTGTTAGTTGTTAGTGGTTAGTGGTTAGTTGTTAGTTGTTAGTTGTTAGTTCTTAGTTCTTAATTTTTAATTTTTAGTTTCTTATGTTTGTAAAATAATAACTCCTTGATTTTCAGGTAAATAACTATCTATTAAACAATAGTTCTCGATATTTTGGTAGAGGCCATAGTTCGTTGTCAACTATAAGTTCGAGTTTATCAATATTATAACGTATTTCGTCAAAAAACGGAATAACATTCTCGTAATACGCATCAACTTTATCTATGATATCTTCTATTTTGTTAGATTTTTTTCGTTCTTTTATCATTAACTGAACCTTTTTACTTATAGAAGTTGTATGATGAGCAATATTTTTTACTACTTCTTTTCTTCTTGCAGTTAATTTAATATATTCATCAACATCAAAGACTTCTTTTATTGCTTTTATACTATCGACAAGCATTTTTTGATAATTAACTGCTGTTGGTATAATATGATTCATTGCAAGGTCTCCAAGTACTCTTGATTCTAATTGAATTTTTTTTGTAAATTCCTCAATTTTTACTTCATATCTTAGATTTAATTCTCTTTTGCTGAGGATATTATATTTTTCAAAGAGTTTAGCAGTTTTTTCACTTATGTATTCTTTAAAAGATTCAGGTGGCGATGTAATATTACTTAGACCTCTTTTTGTAGCTTCTTTTATCCATTTTTGACTGTAACCGTTTCCTTCGAATCTAATATTTTTTGAATCAATAATATAATTCCTTAATACCTGAAAAATAGCATCTTCTTTTTTTATATTATCATCAATTAGCTTGTCAACTTCATCTGTAAATAAGTTAAGTCGGTCGGCAACAGCAGTGTTTAATATAGTTATTGGACCTCCACAATTTCCAGTTGAACCGACAGCACGAAATTCAAATCTATTTCCAGTAAATGCAAAAGGAGACGTTCTATTACGGTCTGTATTATCTAATAAAATTTCAGGTATTTTACCAATATCAAGTTGAAGAGATTTTTTTTCATCTGCTGTCATTTTTTTATTTGAAACGCTTTTTTCGAGTTTATTGAGCATTTTATTCAACTCTTTGCCAAGGAATACCGAAATTATAGAAGGCGGTGCTTCGTTTGAACCAAGCCGATGTTGATTTCCAGCCGACATTATGCTTGCTCTCAACAAATCGCCGTAATCATTAACAGCTTTAATTGTATTTATAAGAAATATAAGAAACTGCAAATTCTTTTTTGGTGTTCTTCCCGGTTTTAGCAAATTTACATAAGTGTCCGTTGCCATAGACCAGTTGTTATGTTTACCAGAACCATTTATTCCTTTAAAAGGTTTTTCATGGAAAAGAACTTTAAATTTATGCTTTTGAGCTGTCTTTCTCATAATATCCATTAAAAGTTGATTATGGTCGTTTGCCAAATTAACTTCTTCGAAAATAGGAGCACATTCAAATTGATTCGGAGCTACCTCGTTATGCCTTGTTTTTACTGGTATTCCAAGTTTATGAGCCTCTATTTCAAAATCTTTCATATATGCAATAACTCTTTCTGGAATGGAACTAAAATAATGGTCGTCTAATTGTTGTCCTTTTGCAGATGTATGTCCCATCAATGTTCTTTTTGTAAGAACTAAATCTGGTCTCGCAAGATACAAAGCCTCATCGACAAGAAAATATTCTTGTTCCCAGCCGAGAGTTGCTATTACTTTTTTTACATTTTTATCGAAATAATGACATACTTTAACAGCCGCTTTATCCAAAATATTCAATGATTTTAACAATGGTGCTTTATAGTCGAGTGTTTCACCAGTGTAAGAAATAAATATTGTAGGAATAAATAAAGTTTTATCAATAACAAAAGCTGGCGAAGACGGATCCCAAGCTGTGTAACCTCTTGCTTCAAAAGTATTTCTTATACTTCCGTTAGGAAAACTTGACGCATCAGGTTCTTGTTGAGCAAGTAATTCACCGTGAAAAGATTCAAAACTTTTTCCATTTCTATCGAGTTCAAAAAAAGCATCATGCTTTTCGGCTGTTGAATCTGTCAATGGGTGAAACCAATGTGTATAATGTGTTGCGCCTCTGCTTATTGCCCATTCCTTCATTCCGTTAGCAACATGGTCTGCTATTTTACGGTCTATTCTTTTACCTGATTTTGTTGCTTTTTTTACATTTCCAAAAACATTATTTGATAAATATCTTTGCATTGTTTCCAGATTAAAAACGTTTGTTCCGAAATAATCAGATACCTTTTCAGAAGGGAAATCTACTTTAATAGGTTCTCTTATAAAAAGCTTTTCAAGAGCCTTAAATCTAAATATTGCCATATTTGTTTAATTATTAAACATTAATATTAATTTTGCAAAAATATATTATACTTAATAGAATGTAAAAAAAATCTTACATTATATAATAATATTAAAAAGTAAATAAAAATTAAAATCTGAAAAAAAACATCATATAGATTGAATATTCTCTAAAAAGTTTCTACATTTGTAAATGTAAAAAAATACCTGCTCCGAGAGTTATAAACAAATATTCTCACAAATTATCAGGTACTTTATTCACTTCTAAACAAATCACAAAAAAAATGGAACAACAAAAACTATTTGAATTATATAAATTTACTGCTGATGCGGGACAATCGCATTTACGTGTTGATAAATTTCTGTATAATAAGATTGAAAATGTATCCAGAAACAAGATTCAAAATGCCGCAAAACAGGGTTATATATTGATAGATGGTAAACCTGTAAAATCGAACAGAAAAGTAAAACCAGGCAATACTATAATTGTTATGTCTAATAACGAACCTCATGAAACAGAACTAATACCTGAAAATATTCCTATTGATATAATTTACGAAGATGATGTATTAATGGTTATTAACAAAGAAGCTGGGATGGTTGTTCATCCGAGTTATGGACATAGGAACGGTACGCTTGTTAACGCTCTAATGTATCATATAAAAGATTGTTCGTTATTCGACTCCGAGAATCAACGTCCTGGATTAGTTCACAGACTAGACAAAAATACCACTGGATTGCTTGTTATTGCAAAAACAGAGCATTCATTAAGTTCTCTTTCAAAACAATTTTTTAACAGAACAACTGTCCGTAGATACAACGCATTGATATGGGGGCGACCCAAAGAACCGGAAGGAACAATTACAGGTAATATAGGACGTAGTTTAAAAGATAGGAAAGTAATGGATGTTTTTCCGAAAGGAGAATATGGCAAACATGCTGTAACTCACTACAAAATTATAGAAGAGTTCGGTTATGTAACACTAATTGAGTGTAAACTTGAAACTGGTAGAACACATCAAATAAGGGCTCATTTAAAACACATAGGTCATCCCTTGTTTAATGACAGCGAATATGGAGGTAATAAAATATTGAAAGGTACAAGGTTCTCAAAATACAAACAGTTTATTGATAATTGTTTTAAAATAATACCGCGACAAGCACTTCATGCCAAGACTCTTTCGTTTACACATCCAGCGACAGGCGAAAATGTTTCTTTTAAGTCTGAACTACCTGATGATATGAAAGAAATTATTGAAAAATGGAGAAATTATGTTAAATTTACGTTCTGATAATTTTGATTGTGTTGGAATTTATAAGTATATGATTTTGTTATTTTCGACTGTAAAAAACGAGGCATAATCAATAACAATAGAAACTGACACACACAATATATAAAAGTATGATTGAGAGGTGTACTGGCTACAATGAAGTAGTCGGTCGCCTACATGTTATTCAGTTTTATTACCATTTTGTTTCATCGTATTTTATCAGGTAAGTAATTGTTAAAAAATAATTTTTTGATTTGTTTTTTGTAAAATACTTATTATCAGGTGTAAACCAATTCATAATTCGTAATTTACTAAGAAGTTATTTCAATGTCATTTATATTTTCTGTTTGTTCTTTTACATTCTTTTGATATTTTAAATTTCATTTTAGCCAATCTCTTGGGTTTAATTTTTCGTTTCCATACCAAATTTGAAAGTTAAGAATACCAGAATTTGAATTATTTTTGTCTCTGAATACTTTTCCTATTTTTTGGTTTGTTACAATTTTTTGGTTCTCTTTTACATATACATCAGATAAATTTGAGTAAACAGTAAAATATTGTCCATGTTTAATTAGAATAGCTTTATTGGCTCCTGGAATTATTATTATCTTCGATACTATTCCTTTGTAAATAGTTTTTACATTATAATTACCTGCTACCGTTATTTCTATTCCATCATTTTTGACGAAAACATTTTTTAGAACAGGATGTCTATGATTTCCAAAATTTGATGTTATAACACCAACTACTGGTAAATTCAAACTACCTTTTCTGCGTTCAAATTCAATCGATTTTGCATTTTTAGTTTTATTGTTTTTATACTTTACAAAAGTTTTATTCAAATGCTCTGTATAATTAAACTTCTTTTTTAATTCTCTTTTTAGTTTATTTTTTTCGTTTAATAATTTACTTACCAGTTCTCTTTGATTTTTTTCTTTGCCATTTAAATATATTATTTCATCGGTCTTTTCCTCTTTTAATACAATTAGTTGTCTTCGGTCATTTTTCAATTTATTATTCAAAACCGTCAGACTGTCTGTAAATTTCTTTAAGTTGTTTGTTGCGTTATCCAAATATTCAGTAAAAAACTGTATATATTTGAACCTTTTGTATGCCTGATTGAAATCTTTCGCTGATAATATATATATTGTTTTTTGTCTTATCTGCCTCATTTTGTAGGCATAATAAATCATTTCATTATAATCTTTTTTAAGAACCTGTAATTTGCTATTTACATTTTTATATAATTTATCATTTTTTTTTATTTGGTTCTCTATGTTTAAGATTTCCATTTGACTAATATCAATATATTCATTTCCTTTTTCAATCTCTAAATTTGTTAATTCTAATTTTTTTAGAGAAGTTAGCGATTCTTTATTTATATTATTCAACAATTCTTTTGTTTTTTTGAATTCTTTTTGTTTTTGCTTGTAGCTTTTTTGTGCAAAAGAATAATTTGTTAGATATAATAAAAATATCAAAAAAAATATTTTAATAAAAAATCGTTTGTATATTAGTATTTTATTCATTTTTAGGTGGTATTAATTAAGTAATTCTATTTTTTATTATAATCTGCAAAGAAATATTTTATTGCTCAAATAAAGTCTGATGAAATGTGCAAAATGACAGTTAGTTCACAATAATAGACAAAAAATATTTTGCATATGTCTGGTGTTTGAACATGACAGGAATAGAACAAAATGATAAACGGCAGGTGAAAACAACTACCGAGCGCAAGATTATTGTTTATTTTTATTTACAATATAAAAATTTTACGGCTTGCAAATATGAGTAAATTTTTTTTAAATCTTCGTAATCCAAACAATCAAAACCCTTTGAAACAAAATATTCGTAACGAACATCATTTTTTTTATTTGGAAGAGTATTTTCTAATTTATTGAGTATAACAAAGTTCCAAAATCTGCCAATTATGTATCCTCCTTTTATTGTTTTTGTTTTATTTAAAGTCATTGCGGCAAGCATAGCAGCCAGAACCTGATATTTTGGATGTCCCGAAGATTTAACTTCTCTTTTATATTCCTGTAGGAAAAAATAAGGTCTTTTGGGTTCTTCTCTTCCAGTAGCAATAAAAAAATCTGGAAATCCGCTTAATATCCAGCCGTTCAATTTGCAACTTATTGCATATTCATACCAATCTTTAACACGCTTATTTCTGAATTTTATCTTATTTAAAATAGGCGATATAAATTTTGCCGTTAAAGTTCTTTCGTTAAAAGATGATAAATAAATTATATTCTCTTTTATAAGTTCTTTTAAAAAAAATTCTTCTTCTTTTTTAGGTTCATATTTATATGAAAACCATTCATTAAATTTATCTTCTTCAACGATTTGTTCAATATTTACAATCTCGGCAAGTTTTTCTATTGTTGCGACACGGAAGTTTAATTTTTTCTCTCTCTTTGAAGATAGTTCATACTCGCTTGATAGCCATGATGTAAATTTTGTCTTATCTATCGTTCTCTCATCTTCAATAATTTTCATTAATCTTGCTATTGCATCTCCAGAAATTAATATTTCTTTTTCATTCATAATATGTTAGTTGTTAGTTGTTAGTTGTTAGTTTCTATTTGTTTATTTTTCAACACTTAAATATTTTTATGCGTCTGTCTTTTAAAAATCAAATCTTTGCGCATGTACAGTGTTTTAACTTGACAAGAATAGATTTTTATTTACAATATAAAAATTTTACGGCTTGCAAATATGAGTAAATTTTTTTTAAATCTTCGTAATCCAAACAATCAAAACCCTTTGAAACAAAATATTCGTAACGAACATCATTTTTTTTATTTGGAAGAGTATTTTCTAATTTATTGAGTATAACAAAGTTCCAAAATCTGCCAATTATGTATCCTCCTTTTATTGTTTTTGTTTTATTTAAAGTCATTGCGGTAAGCATTGCAGCGAGAACCTGATTCTCTGGGTCGCCACTCGATTTTATACCTCTTTTGTATTCCTGTAAGAAAAAATAAGGTGTTTTTGGCTCGGTTCGTCCTGTTGCAACAAAAAAATCTGGAAATCCGCTTAATATCCAACCATTTAATTTACAACTTATTGCATATTCATACCAATCTTTTACTCGCTTGTCTCTAAACCCTATTTGATTTAGAACACGACCTATAAACTTTACAGTTAAAGTTCTCTCATTATAACTATTCAAATAAAATTTATTTTCTTTTATTAATTCTTTCAAAAAAAGTTCTTCATCTTTTTTTATATCATATTTATAAGAAAACCATTCTTCGAACTTACCTTCTTCGTCAGCCTGCTCAATGTTTACAATCTCGGCAAGCTTCTCTATTGTTGCGGCACGAAAATTTAATTTTTTCTCTCTCTTTGAAGATAGTTCATACTCGCTTGCTAGCCATGATGTAAATTTTGTCTTATCTATCGTTCTCTCATCTTCAATAATTTTCATTAATCTTGCTATTGCATCTCCAGAAATTAATATTTCTTTTTCATTCATAATATGTTAGTTGTTAGTTGTTAGTTGTTAGTTTCTATTTGTTTATTTTTCAACACTTAAATATTTTTATGCGTCTGTCTTTTAAAAATCAAATCTTTGCGCATGTACAGTGTTTTAACTTGACAAGAATAGATTTTTATTTACAATATAAAAATTTTACGGCTTGCAAATATGAGTAAATTTTTTTTAAATCTTCGTAATCCAAACAATCAAAACCCTTTGAAACAAAATATTCGTAACGAACATCATTTTTTTTATTTGGAAGAGTATTTTCTAATTTATTGAGTATAACAAAGTTCCAAAATCTGCCAATTATGTATCCTCCTTTTATTGTTTTTGTTTTGTTTAAAGTCATTGCGGCAAGCATGGCAGCCAGAACCTGATATTTTGGATGTCCCGAAGATTTAACTTCTCTTTTATATTCCTGTAGGAAAAAATAAGGTCTTTTGGGTTCGTCTCTTCCAGTTGCAACAAAAAAATCTGGAAACCCGCTTAGCGTCCAACCGTTTAATTTACAACTTATTCCATATTCGTACCAGTCTTTTACTCGCTTGTCGCGAAATTTTACTTTATAAAGAACAAGACCTATAAATTTTACAGTTAAAGTCTGCTCATTATAACTGTTCAGATAAAATTTATTTTCTTTTATTAATTCTTTCAAAAAGAGTTCTTCATCTTTTTTCATTTCATATTTATAAGAAAACCATTCTTCGAACTTACCTTCTTCGTCAGCCTGCTCAATGTTTACAACATCGGCAAGCTTCTCTATTGTTGCGGCACGGAAGTTTAATTTTTTCTCTCTCTTTCCTAATATTTTTTGTTCATTTGACAGCCATGCTTCAAGTTTTACTTTATCTATTGTTCCTGCTGAGTTTGTAATTTTCATTAATCCAGTTATGACATCTTCTAAAATAACTGTTTCTTTTTCATTCATAATATTTTAGTTGTTAGTGGTTAGTTTTTAGTTTCTATTTGTTTATTTTTCAGTACTTAAATATTTTGATGCAGCTGTCTTTTAAAAATCAAATCTTTGCGCATGTACAGTGTTTTAACTTGACAAGAA